>NZ_JBIAQV010000010.1:0-31582 GCF_042889305.1 Streptomyces sp. NPDC002619
GACCGTCTCCGACGACAGCCTCGACCGGATCGCCGCACTCGGCGGCGCCATGTCCGTCCAGAACCGGATGTCCTTCCAGGGCGAGGCGTTCGTACGGCGCTACGGCACCGGGGCCGCCATGGAGGCCCCGCCGGTGCGCGCCATGCTGGACCGCGGTCTGCTCGTCGGCGCCGGCACCGACGCCACCCGTGTCTCCTCCTACAACCCGTGGGTCGCGCTGCACTGGCTGGTCTCCGGACGGACCGTCAGCGACCTGACGCTCTACCCGCCGGAGAACCGCGTCGGCCGGGAGACCGCGCTGAGCATGTTCACCCAGGCCGGCGCCCGCCTCACCGGCGAGCAGGACGTCAAGGGCATCCTCAAGCCCGGCTTCTACGGCGACCTCGCCATCCTCGACGACGATTTCTTCACCATCCCGGAGCAGGACATCCCGCACATCGAGTCGGTGCTCACCGTCACCGGCGGCCGCATCGTCTACGCGGCGGCCGAGTACGAGGGCATGGACGAGCCGCTTCCGCCGGTCAGCCCGGCCTGGAGCCCGGTGGCGTACTTCGGCGGCTACCAGGCCACCGTGAAGCCGAGCATTCCGGGCGCGCGGCAGGCCGAGATGCTGGGGCAGGCCGTCGCCGAGTCCGAGGCACACCGGCAGTGGCGCGTCCAGCGCGGCTTCGCCCCCGAGGCCCCGTCCGAGATCTTCGACACCTGCTTCGTGCTGTGACCCAGGCGCTCTGAGGGGAGTGTGATGAACACCGGATTGCTCGTCCTGCGCGTGGTCGTCGGGCTGCTGATCGCCGGACACGGGGTCCAGAAGATCAGCCACCGGCTCGGGGGCCACGGGATCGAGGGCGGTGCGGCGGAGTTCCGGGCGGACGGGTTCCGCGGCGGCCGGCTCACTGCGGCCGCCGCGGGAGGTGGGCAGATAGCCGCCGGCCTGCTGCTGTGCGCGGGGGCGCTCACCCCGCTCGCGGCCACCATCGCGGCCGGCGTCATGACCGTCGCCATCACCGTGAAGTGGCACAACGGGCTCTGGGTGCAGAACGACGGGTACGAGTACCCGCTCGTCCTGGTGGTCCTGCCGGCCGTGCTCTCGCTCACCGGACCCGGCCGCTGGTCGGTCGACCAGGCCCTCGGCCTGCTGCCGTGGGCCCCCTGGTGGACCGCCGTCGCCGTCGCGCTCGGCGTGTGCAGCGGGCTGATGACCCGCGCCGTTCTCGGACGGCCGGGCCTGCAGAGCCCTGACCATTGAGAGTCGGGAATAAACGACGGGAACATTTGCGCCATCGGGGCGTTGAAAGTTGTATGGAAAGCGAAGTGAGGGTGCCGGAGAGCGCCGCGTCTCCGGCCCCCGCCGTGCCCGCGGGGGGCCCGGACGGTGACCAGGGCATCGACCGTGAACTGCTCGACTGGTGGGCGCTGGTGATGCAGGGCTTCCAGGTCACCCAGGACTCCCTGGTGGGCGAGCTGTCCCGGCGCTTTAACCTGGGCCGGGGCCTCGCCGACGTGCTGCTGCGGCTGCTTGCCGCCCCGCAGCGGCGGATGCCGATGTCCCGCCTCGCACAGGAGGCGGGCATGTCCAGCGGCGGGTTCACCAAGCTCGCCGACCGGCTGTGCGCGGCCGGTCTGGCCCGGCGGGTCTCGTGCGACGCCGACCGGCGGATGACCTACCTCGAACTGACCGACGAGGGTCAGGACACGGCCCAGGCCGTGTCCGAGGCCGTCACGCAGGTCCTGCGCACGCGGGTGGTCACCGCGATCGGACGCGACGGGTTCGGCGAGCTCGCCGCGGCGATGCGCACGCTGCGCGACGCCAACGGTGACGCGCGCCGGCCGTAGCGTCCTCAGTTTCCCTCGGCCGGCACCTCGTCCACGCACCCCATCAGCGCCTCACTGATCTCGCGCAGCTGCAGTACCTGCTCCGGGGTGAGCCGCTCCAGGAAGTGCGAGCGTACGCAGGCGAGTTGGTACGGCGCCGCCGCACACAGCGCGTCCCGCCCCGCGTCGGTCAGCCGGGCGAGGACGAAACGGTGGTCGGCCGGATCGGGGACGCGCTCCACCCAGCCTTCGTCCTGCGCGCGGTCGACCAGATGCGAGAGCCTACTGGTCGAAATGCCCATGGTGCGGGCCAACTTGGTCAGACAGACCTGCCCGTCGGGGGCTTCCGCGAGCCAGGTCAGCATCTCGTAGTGGATCTGCCACATGCCCGTCCGCCGGCGGAACTCCTGTCCGACCTGCTCGGTGAGCCGGCGCGCGGCACTGCTGAACGCGCGCACGGATCCGTCGAGAACGACCGGCTCGATTCTGTCCACAGGAACCCCTCGGCGAGTACGGCGACTCCGTTGTCTCCGGTGCCACCCAGCCCGCAATACTGACTGCCTGCTACAACAAAGCCGACCGGCCGATGCTTCCCGCCGCCGGCCCGGTCTCCGGCCGTGGAGCGGCGGCTTCATCCCGTTCTCCCGGCGTGGGGGCGTCTCAGTGGGCCCGCCGGGACCCCACGGCCACGCCGAGCGCGCCGAGCAGGGCCAGGCCGGACATGACGACGATCGCGACGTCCATGCCGTGGGCGAGCCCGCTGCCGGAGGACGTCGCCAGCGCGATGGTCAGGGCGACGCCGGCGCAGGAGCCGATGTAGCGGAAGGTCTGCTGGGCGCCGGAGCCCATCGCGGCGCGCGCGGGCGGGACCGACTCCACGGAGAGCAGGGGCAGCGCGGCGTTGAGCAGGCCGCTGCCGATGCCGCCGATCATCAGGCCGGGCAGCAGCCGGGGCCAGGAGCCGGCGTCGAGCGCGCCGAGCATCGCCAGGGCGCCAACCGCGTGCAGGGTGAAGCCGATGGCCAGTTGCAGGCGGGGTGTCACGCGTCCGGCCAGCCGCTTCGCCTGGAGCGCCACTGCGAACGACAGTCCGGACCACAGCAGGAGCAGCCAGGCCGTGTCCAGGGGGGACAGCCCGAGCGTCCGCTGCAGCACGGCGGGCAGGAAGCTGAACAGACCGATCACGGCGAACCCGGTGACCAGCCCGCCGGCCGAGGAGACCAGGAAGCGGGGGCTGCGGAACAGGGAGAGGTCGATCATCGGCGTCGCGACCCGGCGTTCCACCACCGTGAACACGCCGAGCAGCAGCACGGCCGCCAGCAACAGCAGCCCCACGGGCGCCCGCAGCCAGCCGTCGCGGCCCAGGGTGAGCGCCGCGACGAGTGCCACCAGCGCGAGGCCGAAGGTGAGGGCCCCGGCGACATCGGGCCGACCGCCGCGCGGTGAACGCGACTCGGAGAGCTTGCGGACGCCGAGCGCGGCCACGAGCAGTGCCGCAGCGCCCAGGACGCCGTACGAGATTCGCCAGTTGGGCATCGCTCCGGCGACCAGGGGGCCGACGGCGATGCCGCCGCTGACGAACGCGCCCCACACGCCGGTGGCGTGCAGCCGGCCGCGCGGGCTCGGGAACGCCGCGACCAGCAGACCCAGGCTGCTCGCGAGGACGGCCGCGCTGGCCGCGCCCTGCGCGACCCGGGCGAGGGTGAACAGCCAGGTGGTCGAGGTCAGGCCGCCGAGGGCCGTGGTGATGCCCAGCGCCAGGGTGCCGGCGAGGAAGATCCGGCGGCGCCCGTAGTCGTCGGCCAGGCTGCCCGCCACCAGGAGGAGCGCGGCGAGGCCGAGCGGGGTGCCGTTCAGGAGCCATGCCTGGGCGGACAGGGAGGTGTGCAGGGCGGCGGCCGTCTCGGGGAGTGTGACGAGCGGGGCCGTGTACGTCATCAGGGCCACGGCGGTCGCGGCGCTGGTCAGGGCGAGGGTGGCGCGCTGGTGCGGGGGCGCTTCGGCGTAGCTCTCGCTGATGGTCTTGGCGTCGTGCCTGGTGTCGTGTCCGGTGTCAGACCCCATGAGGGTTCTTTCATTGAACCTAGTCATGGGAGTACCCTAACACCGTAGGTTCAGTGAATGAACCAACCTGTCGGAAAGTCGCTAAGGTGGAGCCATGGCACTGGGCAAGGACTACGCGACACAGGAGTGCTCGATCGCCCGCGCGCTTGAGGTCGTGGGCGAGCGGTGGACACTGCTCGTCGTCCGCGACGCGATCTACGGCGTCCGGCGCTACAACGACTTCCTCACCCATCTCGGCATCCCGCGCGCCGTCCTCTCGGCCCGCCTGAAGACGCTCACCGAGGAGGGGATCCTCGAGAAGCGCCGCTACCAGGACTCGCCGCCCAGGGACGAGTACGTCGTCACCGACCGCGGCATCGCCCTGTGGCCCGTACTGCGCACGCTCGGCCGCTGGGGCCGCGAACAGCTCATGGACCACCGGCTGCGCCACTTCCTGCACGCGAACTGCGGCACGGAACTCGACGACAACGACGTGTGCCCGGCCTGCGGAACCTTCGTACCGGTGGCGGACGTTGTCATGACACCGGGCACGGGCCTCGACCCCGACCCGGCGGACCCGGTCAGCAGGGCGATGCTCAAGCCGAAGAGGATGCTGGAACCCATCGAGACGGGTCAGGGGTAGGCCGGGCCGGTTACGGTCCAGTACCTGAACCGGGTATTGCGGAGTGGACTTGGACCTTGGAGGATCGACCAGTCCTCCGATGGCTGCACACATCGGTCGGGCGCCCGCGATCGAGGGAGATGGTGACGATGAAGCTGCTGCGAGTCGGTACGGCGGGAGCGGAGCGGCCCGCGCTGCTCGATGCCGAGGGAGTCCTGCGGGACCTGTCGGAAGTCGTGGACGACATCGACGGGGCGCTGCTCGCCGACGCCGCCGCGCTCGGCCGGGTGCGCGCGGCTGCCGACGCCGGATCGCTGCCCGCGCTGGACGCGGAGGGGCTGCGGATCGGGCCGCCCCTCGCCCGGATCGGAAAGGTCGTGTGCATCGGGCTGAACTACCACGACCACGCCCGCGAGACGGGGGCCGAGCCGCCAGCCGAGCCCGTGATCTTCTTCAAGGCCGCGGACACGGTCGTCGGCCCCGATGACACCGTGCTCGTGCCGCGCGGCTCCACCAAGACCGACTGGGAGGTGGAACTGGCGGTCGTCATCGGACGTACGGCCCGCTACGTCGAGTCGGCCGAGGAGGCGCTCGCGCATGTCGCCGGGTACGCGGTCGCGCACGACGTGTCGGAGCGTGAGTTCCAGATCGAGCGCGGCGGGACCTGGGACAAGGGCAAGAACTGCGAGACCTTCAACCCGCTGGGCCCGTGGCTGGTGACGGCGGACGAGGTGCCCGATCCGCAGAACCTTGCGCTACGGCTGTGGGTCAACGGGGAGTTGAAGCAGGACGGGACGACGGCGGAGCAGATCTTCCCGGTGGCCGAAGTTGTGCGGTACGTCAGCCAGTTCATGACCCTTTACCCCGGGGACGTCATCAACACGGGGACGCCTGCCGGGGTTGCGCTGGGCCAGCCCGAGCCGAAGCCGTACTTGAGGGCCGGGGACGTCGTCGAGTTGGAGGTCGAGGGGCTCGGGCGTCAGCGGCAGGAGTTCAAGCAGGCCTGAGCCCCTTCTGCCTCAGAACAGAAGGCCGGCCAGCCTGCGCCACGTCTCGCGCGGCAGGTTGTCCCTATGTTCTCCGTCCACCACCTGGATCGCCACATGGTCCGCGCCCGCCTCCAGGAACGCATTGATGCCGGCGCGGATCCTGTCCTCGTCGCCCCATGCGTACAGCGCGTCGATCAGGTGGTCGCTGCCGCCCGCGGCGAGGTCGTCCTCGGTGAAGCCCAGACGCAGGAAATTGTTCGTGTAGTTGGGGAGGGCCAGGTACATGGCCAGGGCCTCGCGGGCCAAAGCGCGGGCCCGGGTCGGGTCCGTTTCCGGGATCACCTTGAACTCCGGGGCCAGCAGCGGGGCTTCGCCCAGGATCTCGCGGGCCTGGGCCGTGTGCTCGGGTGTGACCAGGTAGGGGATCGCGCCTGCGGCCCGGTCGGCGGACAGTTGCAGCGTCTTCGGGCCCAGGGCCGCCAGGACCCGGCGGTCGGCGGGTACGCCGGCCTCGTCCAGCGCGTCGAGGTAGTCGACCAGTGCCGAGTACGGGCGCCGGTACTGGTCCGCCATCTTCGCGTGGCTCACCCCGAGGCCGAGTACGAAGCGGCCGGGGTGGGCCGACTCCACCTCGGTGAAGCCCGCCGCGCTGGTCTCGGCGTCGTACTGCCAGATGCTCTGGATGCTTGTGCCGACGGCGAGGCGGGAGGTCCCCTCCAGCAGGGGTACGGCGTGGTGCGGGGCGCTGCTGCCGCCCAGCCAGACTGCTCCGTAGCCCAGTTCCTCCAGTTCGGCGGCTGCCTCCCCGAGCTCGGTGCGGCGGGCCGGGTCCTCGGCGCGGAGGCCGACGCTCCAGATGCCGCACCGGCCGACTGATTCCTTGAGGGCGGTGCTCATGGGGTTGTTCCCTCCGGGTGGGTGTCGTTCCAGGATCCGTCTTCCGTACGAGAGTCCCAACCGGAGGGGGTCCCCGGGTTAATCCCCGGTCGTTCAGTTCTGCGCGTCGACGTCCAGGAAACGCTCCAGCGCCTCCACCACCAGCCGGTGGTCCTGGAGCTGCGGCAGACCGGAGACGGTGACCGAGCCGATCACGCCCACGTTCTCGACGGTCACCGGGAACGAGCCGCCGTGTGCCGCGTACACGTCGGGGTCGAGCCGCGAGGACTCCTCGAACGTCGTGCCCTTGGCGCGGAAGCGGGCGCCTACCAGGTACGACGCGGAGCCGTAGCGCTCCACCACCCGGCGCTTGCGGGCGATCCACGCGTCGTTGTCGGGCGTGGAGCCGGGCAGGGCCGTGTGGAAGAGCTGCTGGCCGGCCCGGTGGATGTCGATGGCCACCGGCGCCTGGCGCTCCCGGGCCAGTTCCACCAGCAGGGAGCCGATGGCCCACGCGTCGTCGTATGTGAACTGCCGGAAGACCAGTCGGCGTTCCTGCGCCTCGAGTTCCTCGATGCTCGGGGTGATCTCGGGGGCGAACTTCGGGGTGATCTGCGGGTGGTGCATCAGAGGGTCACCGTCTCTCCGTCACGGGCGGACCGCTGGGCCGCCTCCAGTACGTCGAGGGCGTCGGCCGCCTCCAGCGCGGTCACCGGGTTGGGGCCGGCGCCGGTGAGGGCCTGGGCCACGGCCGCGTAGTACGCGGGGTAGTCGCCGGGCAGGGTCGGTACGGGGGTGCCGCCGCCGGTCAGCGGGGACTCCCCGGCGCCGACACGGCCCCACATGGCCTCCGGCTCGACGCCCCAGCCCGCGTCGGCGCCGGGCCGCCCGCCTTCGCGCAGCGCCGCCTCCTGCGGGTCCAGGCCGTACTTCACATAGCCCGCGCGCGAGCCCAGGACCCGGAAGCGCGGGCCGAGCTGGGCGGCCGTCGCGGAGACGTAGAGGTGGGAGCGGACGCCGTTCCAGTGCGTGAGCGCGATGAACGTGTCGTCGTCGGTCTCCGCACCCTCGCGGCGCACGACCGCCTCGGCGTACACCTGCGTGACCGGACCGCAGAGGACCAGAGCCTGGTCCACGACGTGGCTGCCGAGGTCGTACAGCAGACCTCCGATCTCTGCCGGGTCGCCGGACTCGCGCCAGCCGCCCTTCGGCTGCGGCCGCCACCGCTCGAAGCGCGACTCGAACCGCCATACGTCGCCCAGCTCGCCGTCCTCGACCAGCTTGCGCAGGGTCAGGAAGTCGTTGTCCCAGCGGCGGTTCTGGAAGACCGACAGCAGCAGGCCGTGCTCCTCGGCATGGGCGGCGAGTGCGCGTGCCTCGGCGGCCGTACCGGCGACCGGCTTGTCGACCACCACCGGCAGGCCGGCCTTGAGCGCGGCCGTCGCCAGCGGGACATGCGTCTTGTTCGGGGACGCGATGACGATCAGGTCCAGCTCGTCGGCGCGGGCGAACAGCTCGTCCGGCGTGGCCGCGACGCGGACGTCCGGGAACTCGGCGCGGGCCTGCCCCTGCCGCTCGGGGTTCAAGGTGACCACCGTGTCGAGAGCGAGGCCGTCGGTCGCGGAGATCAGCGGGGCGTGGAACACGGAGCCCGCGAGGCCGTAGCCGATCAGGCCCACACGGAGGGGGGTGCCAGTCGTACCAGTTGTCATGTGTCCCACTTTCGCAACGCTGTTGCCAAAGTGCAAGTGTTGGAGACAATGGGGCGTGAACAGCGTGAACAGCGTGGATGCGGAGGGCGCGGACGGAGTGGAGGGTCTGAGCAGGGTGGCGGGCATAAGAGGAGCGGCGGCGGGGCCGGGCGGGGCCAATCTTCTCGCCCTGCGCAGTCACAACACCGCGCTCGTGCTCGACCTGCTGCGCACCGCCGGTGCCGAGGGCATCAGCCGGCTCGAACTCGCCGAGCACACCGGGCTGACCCCGCAGGCCGTCAGCAAGATCACCGCGCGGCTGCGGGAGGAAGGGCTCGCCGCGGAGGCGGGGCGGCGGGCGTCGACCGGGGGCAAACCGCGGACCGTGCTGCGGCTGGTGCCGGAGGCGGGGCACGCGGTGGGCGTCCACCTGGACCGAGACGAGCTGCGGGCCGTGCTCGTCGATCTCGACGGGGCGGTCGTGGCGGAGGGGCGGGGGGCCGTCGACCTCGGGGCCGGTGCGGACGCGGTGGTGGAGGGTACGGCCCGGGAGGTGGAGGCGTTGCTGCCGGCGCTGCCCGGGGTGCGCGGCTCACTGCTCGGGGCGCCGGGGCCGCCGGCTGGCGCGCGGGCGGCGCTGCTCGGGGTGGGCGTCGCTCTTCCTGGGCCGCTCGACCACGCGAGCGGGGTGCTGCACCGGGTGACCGGCTTCCCGGAGTGGGACGGCTTTCCGCTGCGGGACGCGTTGGCGCGGCGGCTCGGGATGCCGGTGGTCGTCGACAAGGACACCAACGCGGCGGCGCTCGGGCTCGCGGTGGTGGGGGAGGGGCAGGGGGACAGCGGGTCGTTCGCGTATCTGCACCTCGGCACCGGGCTCGGGGCCGGGCTGGTGATCGGCGGGAGTGTGCACCGGGGAGCACGGACCGGGGCGGGCGAGTTCGGGCACCAGGTGATCCAGCTGGACGGGCCGGTGTGCGAGTGCGGCAACCGGGGGTGCATCGAGGCGCTGTGTCTGGCGGCCGTGGCCCGCGGGGACGTGGGTGAGGCGGCGCGGGTGCTCGGGGCGGGGGCGGCGAATCTCGTGGGGCTGCTGGACATCGACCTCGTGCTGCTGGGGGGCCGGACGGTCGCCGCGACGCCGGAGGCGTTCGTCTCGGGGGTCGGGGCGGTGCTCGGAGAGCAGGCCCTGCGTGAGGGCACACGGGGCGGGGGCGTGCCGGTGCGGGTCGCCTCCGGCGGGGGGTGGGGGGTTGCGGTGGGGGCGGCCCAGTTGGTGGTGGGGCCGTTGTTCGGGCGGGAGGACGGGTGAGGCGGGTCGGGTGGGAGGGGGGACGGGAGAGGCCGCGACTCGGTGTGAACTGCGTGCGGCGGGGGCGTCGTATGGGGTGGGAGGGCGGTGACCGGGGGCGCGTCTAGGTGTGGACTGCGTGCGGCGGGATCGTCGTATGGGCGGGAGGACGGCGCCGGGGAAGCCGCGTCTCGCTGCGAGCTCTGCTCGGCGGGGGCGTCGTATGGGGTGGGAGGGCGGTGACCGGGGGCGCGTCTAGGTGTGGCCTGCGTGCGGCGGGGTCGTCGTATGGGTGGGAGGACGGCGCCGGGGAAGCCGTGTCTCGCTGCGAGCTCCGCTCGGCGGGGCCGTCGTACGGTGCGTGAGGTCGGTGACGGGGGAGGCCACCTCTCGCTGTGAATCCCGCATCGCGGAGCCGCCGTTCGGTCGGACTCGGCCGGTCGTGTGATCCGGGATGCTCCTCCGGAATGGTGTCGCCGCTTTCCCGGATCGGTCCGACATGGTCATGTGTTTATGCGACTGTGCTCGTCCTTGTCCCTCTGCCTAGCCGCAGCCGCCGTCCTCGTACCCGTCACGTCCGTGGGGGCCCGCGCCGACGCTGCGTCCAGTTGCGCCGGTGCGGACGACCGGAACTTCCCGCTGAGCGCCCGGATCCGCGGTGGGCCGCAGTCCTACACGGCCGGGGGCGTGTTCGGCATCTGGTACATCGACCTCACCAACACCACCGACCGCTCCTGCGCCGACATCCACCCGGTCGTCGTGCTCGTCGACGACAAGCGTGCCCTGACCGTCTCCCAGCCCCACCTGGAGTTCTACGACGGCTCGCGCGTCCGCCCCGTGCACTTCGAGGCCACCGACGAGCACGAACTCGTCGGCGCCTTCGAGGGGAGCGGCTTCGGCGGATTCACCGTGGCTCCCGGCAAGACCGTCAGCGTGAAGGTCAGGCTCGCGGTCACCTCCGACGCCGTGGCCAACGAGATCACCGCCAACGCGGCCGTCGTCCAGCGGCACGACGCGGACGGCGACTGGGTCGGGGAGTCGAACGAATACCGGTTCCGGATCGCGAGCGAGGGCGGGGGCGCAGACGGCTCCGCTACGGCGACCCCGGAGCACCCCGGGAGTCCGAGCCCGAGCGCGAGTCCGAGTCCGAGATCGAGCCCGGCCGGAACAGGGACGCCGACCAGCTCCACCTCCGCCGTCACCTCCACCCTCGCTCCCGACGCCAGCCCCGCCCCCACGACCACCGGCCCCTCCTTCCCCTTCGCCGACGAGGCCGCCGGGGCCGCCGAGCGGGCCGAGGAACTCGCTGCCACCGGCCTCGCCGTCGCCCACGGTGCCGCCGCTGTGACCGTCGCCCTGCTCGCCGCCGGCGTGAGCGCGTACGTGGTCAGACGCCGCCGGCGCTGAGCCGGACCCCTCGTCCCAGGGGTCCCCGCCCGGCGTCCCCCGTCCCGTCTGCGACGATCCCTGCGTGGACTACCCGAACGACCAGGCCCCGGCGCCCCCGTCCGCTCCGGCATCCCCGAGCACGGGCGCATCCCCAAGTACTACGCCGTGAAGGCACAACTCGGGGAGCTCGTCGAGGAGTTGGGGGAGGGCAACCTCATCCCCACCGAGCGCGATCTCGCCGAGCGCTTCGAAGTCGCCCGCGAAACCGTGCGGCAGGCCGTGCGCGAACTGCTCACGCAGCAGGCCCAGCAGGAGGTCAGCGAGATCGGCGGCGGCTTCAGCGCACGCGAGGACGTCAAGGCCACCGACGCCAACGCCATCGCCCTCACCGAGCTGATGGACGGCATCGAGGTCTTCGAGCCGGACTGGAGCGACATCGACCAGAACCTCACGTCGTACGTCGAGGACTGGAAGTCCGCCACGGGCAGCTGACCAAGGGGCGAGCGGGACGTTCCCCAAGATCCCGACTGTGTCTAGGCTGGGCTCACGCACGCCCGCGTACGGCAGGAGACGGCAGATGTCTGAACGCAAGCCCATCGAGTCATGGCTCACCGACATGGACGGTGTGCTCATCCACGAGGGCGTGCCGATCCCTGGTGCCGACGCATTCCTCAAGAAGCTGCGTGAGTCCGGCCGCCCCTTTCTGGTCCTGACCAACAACTCGATCTACACCCCGCGCGACCTCCATGCCCGGCTCAACCGCATGGGCCTGGAGGTGCCGGTCGAGAACATCTGGACCTCGGCGCTGGCCACCGCCAAGTTCCTCGAGGCCCAGCGGCCCGGCGGCAGCGCCTACGTCATCGGCGAGGCGGGCCTGACGACCGCCCTGCACGACATCGGCTACATCCTCACCGACCACGACCCCGACTACGTCGTCCTCGGCGAGACCCGGACCTATTCCTTCGAGGCCATGACCAAGGCCGTACGGCTCATCCAGGGCGGCGCCCGCTTCATCGCCACCAACCCGGACGAGACCGGCCCCTCCGCCGAGGGCCCGCTGCCCGCCACCGGTGCCGTCGCCGCGCTGATCACCAAGGCCACCGGCCGCAAGCCGTACTTCGCCGGCAAGCCGAACCCGCTGATGATGCGGACCGGCCTGAACGCCATCGGCGCCCACTCCGAGACCAGCGCCATGATCGGCGACCGCATGGACACCGACGTACTGGCCGGTATGGAGGCCGGGATGCAGACGTTCCTCGTGCTCACCGGCCTGACCCGGCCCGAGCAGGTCGAGGACTTCCCGTTCAAGCCGTCCCATGTCGTCGACTCGATCGCGGACCTCGTCGACCGCATCTGACCAGCCACGTTCCACGGCTGTAGATCATCGAAGATCACGGCTGAAACCCGGTATCACCCGCTCGGAGCAATATGACGCCTCCCTAGGATGCGGATGCGTGTGCGGCGGGGGAGCCTCCAGATATCTGGAGGTTCACGATGGGCTCACTACGCCTCACTCTCTGTACCGGCATCCTGGCCGCCACCGCGTTCGTCCCGACGGCCCACGCGGTGGACGGAGGCGGTGTCCAGTTCACCCCGGCATCCCCCGCCCCCGGCGGCGACATCGGCATGCGTGTCAACGGCTGCTCCACCAGGACGGCTACGGCGGTCTCCGACGCGTTCGTCTCGGACGCCGCGCTTTCGGGCACGGACGGCACCCTCACCGGCGACGGCCGGATCCGCACCACGCTCACCCCCGGCCGCTACGACGTGCGCATCACCTGCGGTGACGCCCAGGTCAATGGCACGGTCACGGTCGCCGGGACCCCGGTGGCCGAGAACGCGCTGTCCCCGTTCACCACGCCCGTGGCCCCCGTGCCCGCGGGCGGCGGCGGCACCGCCGCGCACTTCGCCTCCGTCGACGTCCGCTCCGAAGGGCCCGGTACGACCCAGGCGGTCGTCGGACTCGTCCTGGCCGCCCTCGCCGCGCTTGCCGTCGGGCTCCTTCCCCGGACCCGTCGCGGCCGTGGCAAGGACTGAGGACACGGACCGCGATGTCCGACGGCGAACGCCGGTCCGGCACCGGGCGGCTGACGATGTGCGTGGCCTGGGCCATGCTGCTGATCGGGCTGTGGCTGTGGGGCCGCGAGGTCACCGGCATACGGCTCGGCACGTCCGGGTCCACGACCGGTGACGTGGCAGCGGTGGGCCGGCCGGCCGACGCGGAACTGCCGCCCGCGGCCAAGCCGTTGGCGGAAGCCCTGCCGCAGCGCGTCGACATCCCCCAACTCGGCGTCCAGGCACCGGTCGTCGGCCGCGGACTCGACGCACACGGCGCGGTCGACCCACCGCCCCTCTCCCAGCCCGACCTGGTCGGCTGGTACCAGGCCGGCACCAAGCCCGGCGCGGTCGGCACCGCGGTGCTGGTGGGACACGTCGACACCGCGACCGAACCCGCCGTCTTCTACAAGCTCAGCACCATGCGGCCCGGCGAGACGGTCCGGGTGGTCCGCGACGACGGCAAGGTCGCCGACTTCACCGTGGACGACGTCCAGGTCCTGCCCCGCGACGACTTCGACGCCAGGCAGGCCTACGGCACCCACGAGTCGGGCCGCGCCGAACTGCGCCTGATCACCTGCGGCGGCACCTTCGACCGGGCCAGCAACAGCTACTCGGCGAACGTGGTGGTGTCGGCGTACCTCACGGGAACGGGTGTCTGAGGCCACCCGCACCTGGCCCGGCCGACGACCCGCTCCCCCCGAAAGTCGCCGACCGGGCCGGTCCTCGACCGCGCGCCCGGGTTGCGGGAGTAACCCGGCGACCGGCGCGGGAGGCTGGGAAGCCATGGTGGGTCAACAGCCGGCCGGGGGCTGGGGCCGTCTGGGAAGACTCTAGAACGTCAGGACCTCCCCGGCCTACAGGCAGTTGACGTCGGGTACAGATCCGGTGGCTCTCCGTCATCCCCGCAGGTGCCCCGCGACTCTACGCGGGTCCTCCCGACGCCCCGCCACCCTCGCCGCGCAACTCCGCCTCGTCGACGGACCGCTCGACCACCGCTCGGGCCACCAGATCGAGTGGCATCCGGCGACCGCGCGCATACCGGCGCAGCGCCCCGAACGCGTCGTCGGCGGTCGTGTTCCAGCGCTCGGCGAGCATGCCCTTGGCCTGCTCGATACGCACCCTGCTGGACAGCGCCTCCTGCAACTGCCCGGCCAGCGAACGGTACTGGGCGAACGCCCGCTGGTTGTGCAGCCCGACGGCCGCCGCGTCCGCCAGCACCTGCGCCAACGGCAGCCCCGCCTCCTCCGCCCCGTTGCCGGGCGGCACGAACACATTGAGCGCCCCGAGCAGAGTCTGGTGACGACGCAGCGGAACCGCGTACGTCGTTGCGATGTCGTGCGCCAGTGCCCGCTCGGTGAAGTCCGGCCAGCGGGCGTCCTCGTGAGCGGCCCGGATCGACACCGGCGGCACCGGTCTGCCCGAGCCGTAGCTGTCCCGACAGGGCCCGCCCCCGTGCTGCGCCTCCAGCAATTCCAGGGCGAGACACTCCTGGTGACTGCTGCCCGCCACCGACACGGCCCGCCCCGCGTCGATCAGCATCACGCCGGCCGCCCGCGCCGAGAGCAACTCCACGCAGTGGTCCGAGAGGCGTTGCAGATACTGCCCTGTGTCGAAGCCTTCGGTGAGGGTGTCCGCCGCTTCCAGCAGTGCCGCTGCCAGCCGGATATCCCGGTCGGTGTGGTGCATGACCGCACTCCCCTTCACCGTCTGCCGCTGCGTCGAGGCTTCCGTAGGCGCGCACCTACCCATGTGCGCCGGGCTGTAACAGCTCTCCGACAAGGCCCCGTGCGACCTCGTGACCCGCACGGCGGGTATGTCACGATTGGCACTTGGCAGAGTGCACCCAGGGGGGAGTTGGATGTACGTCAGCAGGGGGGCCCTTTCTCCGGCACGGGCACGGGCGACCGCGGTGGCGCTGGGGGCGGCACTGCTGGTCGCCGGTTGTTCCTCCGCGGACGACGGGGACAAGCCGGACGACGCGGGCGCGAAGATCACCCAACAGCCCAAGGGCGCCGACCCGTTCTGGGTGAACCCGGACGGCAACGCGGCCCGGCAGGTCGCCACCTACGTGAAGAGCGGCGCCAAGTCCGACGCCGAGCAGATCAGAAGGATCGCCGAGCAGCCGACGGGGCAGTGGATCGGCCCGGAGAACCCGGAGCAGGAGGCGCGCGGCTTCACCGAGGCCGCCGAGAAGTCCGACCGGACGGCACTGCTCGTCCTCTACAACATCCCGCACCGCGACTGCGGCCAGTACTCACAGGGCGGCGCGGCCGACGGCAACGCCTACCGCGCCTGGATCGACGGCGTCGCCCGGGGAATCGGCGACCGCCCGGCCATGGTCGTCCTGGAACCGGACGCCGTACTGCACCTGGTGAACGGCTGCACCCCGGACGAGTTCCACGAGGAGCGCTACGACCTCCTCAAGGGCGCCATCGCCAAGCTGAAGTCCCTGAAGAACACGAGGGTGTACCTGGACGCGGGCAACGTCGGCTGGGGCCATCCCGACCAGATCTTCGAGCCGCTCCAGTGGGCGGGCATCGACCGGGCCGACGGCTTCGCGGTCAACGTCTCCAACTTCTACTCCACGCAGGACTCCATCGCGTACGGCAAGCAACTCTCGTCCAAGGTGGGCAACAAGCACTTCGTCATAGACACCAGCCGCAACGGCAACGGCCCGTACACGGAGGGCAATCCGGACGAACGCTGGTGCAATCCGCCGGGCAGGGCACTGGGTGAGCCTCCGACGACGAAGACGGCGGACCCACTGGTGGACGCGTACCTGTGGGTCAAACGCCCGGGGGAGTCGGACGGCGAGTGCAAGGGAGGCCCGAAGGCGGGGGCGTGGTGGTCGACTTACGCGCTGAAGCTCGCCAAGGCCAGTGAATAGGCATGTGGGGCCCTCCGGGTACGAGGGCCCCACGTCGTACTACGGGACCTTCACCCACTGCGCCTTGCTCGGCGTCCCTTGATCGTCATCCACGAACAACATGTACCACCCGGACTGCACCAGATTCCGACCCTCGGGCACGGTCACCGTGACCTTGTCCCCGGACGTCTTGAAGTCAAGGGCGATAGACCGCTGATCAACGTCCGTCACATGCGTGGACGCACTCGGTCGAATCAACCGCACCTTCTTGATCGCGGACGCATGCTGCGAAGGGAACGTCCCGGACGCCCCCCGAGCAATGGTCCGAGGCCCACCGGACAACGACGGCCGAGCCCCTCGGTAGAGATACGGCGGTGTATAGATCTCGATCCGCTGCTCGAACTTCCCCGGCTTCGTGTTCGCCTTGTCCGCGTACAGCGAGTCGGACCCGAAGAACATCACCCGCCCGTCGGGCAACAGGATCGACCCGGAGTGATAGTTCCGCCCGACCAGCGGATCGGCCACCCGGGTAAAGCTGTTGCTGTCCGGGTGATACATCCGCGCCTGCAGGATGTTGGAGTCACCACGCCCCCGGTAGTCCTCCGAGCCCCCCGACACCAGCACGGTGTCGTCGGGCAGGATCGACGACTGCGGATACCGCGTGCCCTTCTCCAGCGAAGGCCCGTCCACGAACTTCGGGCTCGCCGCCTTCAGATCGATCAGCCGCGTCTTCCTGCTCGACAGCTTGGACTCACCGACCCCGCCCCCGCCGATCACCATGTACTTCTCGTTCTGCGCCGGAGGCAGCAGCACGGTCCCGGACGTCTCCATCTCCTTCGCGTCGCCGAGCCCCGGCAGCTTGGTGAACTTGTTGGTGTCCACGTCCCAGATGCCGGGCTCGCGGCCCACGTTGTCCGGCCCGTAGCCCGCGTTGGAACCCGAGTAGAAGATCTTCCCGTTCTGCATCAGGAACAGCGCCGGGTAGGTCGGGAACTGCCGGATCTTCGGCGTGTACGTCCACTTCTTCGTCTTCGGGTCGAAGACCTCGTTCTTGCCCGGCACAAGCTGCCCGATGTCGTCGAGCCCGGAGACGCTGAGGATCTTCCCGTCGGACAACGTGGTGAGCGTCGGGTACCAGCGGGCCTCGTTCATCGGGTCGACCTTGATGTACCTCTCGGCGACCGGGTCGAACTCGAAGGCGTCCCTGATCCCCTGGAAGTCCTTCTTGTCGAGCGCGAGCTTCTGCGCGATGCCGTACGTGTTGCGCGCGTCGGTACCGGTCAGGCCCTGCACCCGGTAGTTGTCCTGGGTGCCGGTCTCGTACTCGGTGCCGCTCTTCCTCGCCTCGACGTAGATACGGCCGAGACCCGGGTCGTTGCGCAGGAACGCGCCGGTGTTCGGGTCGAAGACCTTCTTCGCGCGCGGCACGAGGACGGGGTCCTTCGAGACGAAGGTCTTGCCGTTCTCCCTGCCGGTGAACGCGGTCCCGGCGGGCAGCGTGATCGGCTTGTCCGGGTTCTCGTTGTGCACGACCATCAGCCCGCCGGCCTTGGTGACATCGCCCTTGAGCTTCTCGTACCGCTTGGTGCCGCCCGCGATCAGCAGGTTGCCGTTGGCCAGTTGGGTGTGGCCGGTGCAGAACAGGTCGCTGGGCGTGGGCACCTTCTTGATCGTGCCCTTGACCGGGTCCCAGATACGGGTGTCGAACCTCTTCGCGTCGAAGTTGTCCTGGTTGTTGCCCGAGCCCGCGATGAGCAGCACCTTGCCGGTGTGCAGGAGCGCCGCGTGGATGGTGTCCTGGCGGTACTCCTCGGGGAACTCGATGATGTCCCAGTGGCCGTTCCCGGCCTTGTACTCGGGCTTGTTGATCTTGTACTGGTGGTATTTCTCGGTCCCGAAGCGGTACAGCCACGGCCCGTTCATCCCGGCCAGCGCGAGTACCACCGCCGTGCCTATCGCGAGTCGGCGAGCACGGCGGCGACCGGCACTGTCGTTCATTCCTTACGTCCCCCAAGTCCACCCATGGCGATCTGCACGGTCTGTTCGTCGCCCCCGTTCGTGGCCGTCCAGTGCGGCCGCTGCTGCGGGGCGTGCGCGGCGTACGGCGCCGGTACCGCGTCCTGCGGTTCGGTGACCACCGCGGCCGCGGTCTTCCTCTGTTCCTGGCGCAGCGTGTAGCGCCAGGCGAAGATCGGGAAGGCGGTGATCAGCATGGCGAATGCGGCCCAGGTGATCATCGCCGGGTGCGAGTGCCCATAGACGAAGCCGGCGGCGAGTGAACCGCCGAAGACCAGGATGAAGAACCAGTGGATGCGGAACGTCCCGAACAGCGTGTCGGGGCTCGCCGATTCGCCCTTCGGGGTCACCACGAACTTGCTCTTGCGGCGCAGTACGGCGTCCATCAGCGAGCGGGCGTAGATCGGCGCCGACAGCGCGGACATGACCATGCCCGCGACACCGCCCGAGCCCTCCGGCTCGTGCGGGGAGACATTGTGGCGGCGGTTCCAGATGTACAGGCCGATCTGGAGGGCGGAGGCGTTGCCGTAGAGCATCAGCCACACGGTCGGGTCGATGTTCACACCGGATGCGCCGAGGCCCAGGAACAGCGCGCAACTCAGCGCTGCCAGGATCCAGTTGAGGGCGGACATCGGATAGAAAATGATCATCATCGTGTAGTTGAAGAGCTTGCCGGGCGGCAGTGAGAAGAAGCCCTTCCAGTACTGCTTGAGGATCGTCTCGTACGTGCCCCGCGACCAGCGCAGCTGCTGGGTGAAGAAGTCCGTCCAGGCGTTCGGCCCCTCGCCGACCGCGAGCACGTCCGGCGTGTAGACGGACTTCCACTTGCGGCCCGTGGCCGGGTTCTTGGCGCGGTGGATCTCGAAGCCGGTGGCCATGTCCTCGGTGATCGAGTCGTACAGGCCGCCGATCTGCTTGAGCGCCCTGATGCGTACGGCATTCGACGTGCCGACGAACATCGGGGCGCCGTACCGGTTGCCCGCCCGCTGGATCAGCGCGTGGAAGAGGAACTGCTGCGACTCGGCGGCCTTGGTGACGAACGTGTCGTAGTTGCCGTACACCTGCGGGCCGATGACGAAGCCGACGTCCGGGTCGCGGAAGTAACCGAGCATCCGTTCCAGGTAGTTGGGCAGCGGCACATGGTCGGTGTCGACGGAGGCGAAGAAGTCGTACGCGTCGCCGTGCGCCTCGAGCCAGGCGTTGTAGTTGCCGTGCTTGGTCTTGGCGCGGTGCGGGCCCTTGGGCTGGTTCCACTGCGGAACGCCCTTGCGGGTGAAGTGGTGGACGCCGAGCCGGGCGCAGACCTCCTTGACCGCCGGGTCGTCGCCCTCGTCGAGCAGCCAGACGTGCAGGAGGCCCCGGTGGCGCAGCCGTACGGCCGCCTCCAGGGTCTTGGCGACCATCTCCAGCGGTTCCTTGCCAGGCACGAAGGAGGTCAGGAAGGCGACCCGCGTGCCGGTCTCGGGGACCACCGGGACGGGATCGCGGGCGACGAGCGTGGCGTGGGCGTTCGACAGCACGTTCAGGCAGCGGAAGAACTCGATCAGACCGATCGAGACCAGCATCACGATGTCGAGCGCGGGCAGGAAGTCGTAGGCGGGGTAGTCGCGTTCGGTCCAGTGATCGGGCTGGAGCAGCCAGGCCAGCAGGACCAGCGACAGCAGCGGTGCCGCGCCGAGCATGAGCGCGGCGCGGATGCGGTGCGGCTCCTGGGACAGCAGCGAGCGGTACTGCACCCGGTACGGCCTGGCCGGGTCGGGCTGGGTGAGGGTGCCCGCGAGGCGGCTGTAGTGCTCGTAGTCGTATCTCGGCAGGTTCTTCTTGATCCGGCGGAACGTCCCCGTGTTTCCGGTCCGGTGTGAAGGTATCCGGAGCTGTGTCGTCTGTGACGGGTCGTGGTCCGGCCGGGCGCCCTTCGGCGTCGACGTCATGAGTCATCCCCCCACACGCAGGTCGGCGCGCGTGTCTGTGGTGTCGGTGATGGGCTGCGGTCACCACGTCTTTCTCACTCCGTAGACATGGAACCGCGACCTTCCGGTTGCATGATGCCCCCCTCGGCATCGGCTCTTGAACGGGGCACCTTCCCCCGCAGACTCGGCAACCGGTTTACTCTCTACCCCCCAAGTGCCGCGAATCCACAGCAGCTTGAACATCCAGGGTTCTACGGTGTTCAGCTTGATCGCAAGATGCGAAACGCTGTGTTAACCGGTCATACGGGCTCATTGTGGCGCGTGTGGGGATCCTGTGGACCCGTCGTGCGGGCGGGCGACAGGCGGGCACGGATGTTGCTGAAGTGATCTCTTATGGCCTCCTCCGCCCGTATGGAATCGCCGGACCGGACCGCGTCCAGGATCTCCCGGTGCTGCCGGCAGGTGACCTGCGGATCGTGCGGTACGACCACGAGGTCCCGCTGTACGCGGTGGAAGGCGTCCCAGAACGCCTCCAGTACCTCGCTCAGCAGAGCGTTGTCCAGCCCCCGGTAGAGGGTGGCGTGAAACGCCCGGTCGGTCTCGGCGAGGCCGGTTCCCTGCCCGGCCTGCTGTTCCATACGGTCCACGAGGGCCGTCAGTTCAATCAGGTCCCGTTCCGGGAGTCGTCCGGCCAGCCGGGAGACCAGTCCCGTCTCCACCGCCTCGCGCAGTTCGAGCAGTTGGAGCAGCGAGTCCTCGCCGCGGTAGTGCCCGGCGACCGTGCGGAAGGCGAGGCCCTCGATCATCGGTGCGAGGGTCATCGGGCCGACGTAGGTGCCGAAGCCGTGCCGTATCTCCACGATGCCCATCGCCTGGAGCGCCTTCAGTGCCTCGCGCACCGAGTTCCGGCTGGCGCCGAGGAAGCGCATCAGTTCGGGCTCGGTCGGCAGCGGGGCCCCGGAGGGCAGCCGCCGGTCGACGATGAGCTTCTTGATCCGCTCCTGCAGGTCTCGGGCAGCCATGGCCAGAGGGTATCCGGCCAATCGGGGGGAAGCCCTGGTTCCGGCTTCACGATTCCGGTCACAGCGGCTCCGGCCCGGGGGTGTGGGTGGCGGAGCCCCCGCAACGCGCGGCGAAGCCGCGCAAAAACAGAGATGGCGAGGAGATTCGCGCTTTCTGCGAACATGCCTCGCCATCGTCGTCGTGCGCCGCCAGGGACTCGAACCCCGGACCCGCTGATTAAGAGTCAGCTGCTCTAACCAACTGAGCTAGCGGCGCCTGCTGACACCGAGAACTTTACCGGACGGCCGAGGGTGCACCCGACCACCGGTCACCCGGGTGACGATTGCCGTACATCATTCATCATTCGGACCGTCAGCATGCGCGTCGGGAAGACAGTTGACAAACTGATCTTTGTGCACAGATGCGAACATTTCAGAACGGAATGTGAGGGGGGTCTCATGGCGACTCCGGTCTTCGAGGAATTTGAGCCCGTGAGCGACTGCGACTGCCCCGGATGTGTTCACTGGCGGCGGGTGAGCCCCGGCGCGCTGCCCGGCCGGTTCGGCGGTCACCCGGCCGCCCGTCACGCCCTGGTCGTGGCCGCCGCCACGTCCGCCGCCCTCGGCGCGGGCCATGTGCCCCCCGCCGTCGCGGCCGTCCCGCTCGCCTCTCACCGGCCGGCCGCCCCCGTGGACCCGGAGCCCGACACCCCGCAGGGCGTCAGGGCTCCGTTGCACGGCACCGGCGGTGTGGCCACCACCCCGGCCACGCTGCCCACGGCCACCCGCACGGAGATCATCAACCGGGCCAAGACCTGGATCACCGCCAAGGTGCCGTACAGCATGTCGAAGTACTGGTCCGACGGTTACCGGCAGGACTGCTCCGGCTTCGTCTCGATGGCCTGGGGGCTGCCGGGCAACGAGTGGACGGGCAGCCTCGCCCAGTTCGGCGTGAAGATCAAGAAGGCCGAGCTCCAGCCGGGCGACATACTGCTCTTCCACAACCCCGACAACCCGCAGAACGGCTCGCACGTCGTCATCTTCGGAGGCTGGACGGACTACACGCACACCTACTACACCGCCTACGAGCAGACACCCCCGAAAGCCCGCAAGCTGGCCACCCCGTACGCCTACTGGAGCAACTCCAGCAAGTACGTCCCCTACCGGTACAGGGCCATCACGTCCGGCGCGGCGGGCGCGCAGCCGGGCGGCAGCACCAAGGCCGGCCCGTTCCCGGGAGCCGCGTACTTCGGTCCGGGGGCGAACAACAAGTACGTCACCCAGCTCGGCGAGATGCTCATCGCGCACGGCGCCGGGTCGTACTACACCCAGGGCCCCGGCCCGCGCTGGTCGGACGCGGACCGGCTGGCGACCCAGGCGTTCCAGAAGGCCCAGGGCTGGAGCGGCGCGGACGCGGACGGGCTGCCGGGGCCGAGTACCTGGGAGCTGCTGACCACCGGAAAGGGCAAGTCCATCGCGAAGTCCGGCAAACCGGCCTCGAACGGCGTCCCGGGCTACCCCGGCAAGAGCATGTTCCGCCCGGGCGCGGACAACGAGTACGTCACCCAGCTGGGCAAGCAGCTGGTGAAGAAGGGGTACGGCCGCTACTACACCACCGGGCCGGGACCGCGCTGGAGCGAGGCGGACCGGCGGGCGGTCGAGGCCTTCCAGCGCGCTCAGGGCTGGCGGGGTGGCGCGGCTGACGGCTATCCGGGTCCCGAGACCTGGCGGCGGCTCTTTTCTTGACCCACTTTCCTGACACATCTGGCGCGGAGGCTGGAGGCAGGTATGAGTACGAGCACGTCACACACGCCCGAATCCGAGGGGCCCAGGGACGGCGGGCCGATCCGGCCCGCCCGGCTGATCCAGAACGAGGTGACCACCGAGATCCCCGTCCATCTGTTGTTCCGTGACGACACCGAACCGTTGTCGGTGCCGCTGAAACCCGCGGTCATCGCCCGCAGACAGGGCACGGGCGAGCAGCCGCGCCTGCGGCGCCCGGCCGCGGCCAAGGTCAGACCGGTGCCGCAGGTCGACCCCGAGCTGGAGGAGTGCCGGGCGCGGGTGCTGCCCGGCGCGGCGGGGGTGCTAACCGGGGCGTGCGGGGTGGTCGGATGCGTCGCCACCTCGTGGTGGGCCGGGGTGCTGCCGCCAGCCGTCGTGCAGGCGTTGGGGCTGCCGGCGTCGGCGGGCGCCGGTCTCGGTCCGCTCCAGTGGGCGGCGTACGCCGGGGCCGGGGCGCTCGGCCTGGTCGGCTTCGGGGGGCTCGCCCGGGGCACGACCGGGCGGGCCTGGGTGCTCGGCCTGTTCGGTCGCTACCGGGGCACGATCCGGCGCACCGGTCTGCTGTGGGTCAACCCGCTGCTGCTGCGCCGCCGGGTCGACGTACGGCTGCGGCACTGGCGCAGTGAGCCGATGCCGGCGGCCGACGGCAACAGGGTCGCGCTCAGGGCGGTGGTGCTCGTGGTGTGGCGGGTGCGGGACACGGCGCGGGCCGTGCTCGGGGTCGAGGATCACGAGCGGTATCTGCGGGAGTGCGTGGAGGCGGCACTCGCCCGGGTGCCGGTGGAGCTGCCGGGCGGGGCGCGGGGTTCGGTCGAGGCGGCGCAGGAGGCACTGACCCGGCTGGTGGCGGCGGAAGCCGGCGCCATCGGTCTCGAGGTGTTCTCGGTGCAGCCGGTCCGGGTGGAGTACGCCCCGGAGGTGGCCGCCGCGATGCACCGCCGCCGGATCGCCGCCCTTGACGCCCGGCAGCGGGCCAGCATGCTCACCTCGGTAGTGGACTCGGTGGAGGACACGGTGACCCGGCTGACCATGCGCGGCCTGGTCGAACTCGACGACTACGAGCGCAAGGTGCTGGTGCGGGACCTGACGGTCGCGTTCTGCTCGGGACGCACGGAACCGGTGCCTTGAACTCGCCTCCCATTGGTATGGACATGTTCAATAGACGGCAATAATCTGGGACTTGGTCTAGACCTGCACGCCTCACTGAACTTCCCCCACGTTCTCCAGGAGCGGCAGCATGCGCACACAGACCAAGTTGTCCGCCGCCGTGGTGGGTCTGGCCACCGTCGGAGCCATCGTGCTCTCGTCCGGCGGTGCCAGCGGTCACGGCTACACCGATCTGCCCATCAGCAGGCAGAAGCTGTGCCAGAACGGCACGGTGACGAACTGCGGCGACATCCAGTGGGAGCCGCAGAGCGTCGAGGGGCCGAAGGGCTTCCCGGCTTCCGGACCCGCCGACGGCCAGATCTGCAACGGCGGCGTGAGCCGGTTCGCCCAGCTCAGCTCGCCGACCACGCCGTCCGGCGGCGCCTGGCCGACGACGAAGGTGACGGGCGGTCAGAGCTACACGTTCCGCTGGCAGTTCACCGCCATGCACGCGACGACCGACTTCAAGTACTACGTCACCAAGCAGGGCTGGAACCAGAACCACGCCCTGGCGCGCTCCGACCTCAACACGACCCCGTTCCTCACGGTGCCGTACAACGGTCAGCGCCCGCCGTCCACGCTCTCACACAGCGGCACCCTGCCGTCGGGTCTGAGCGGTCACCACGTCATCCTCGCGGTCTGGACGATCGCCGACACGGGCAACGCGTTCTACGCCTGCTCCGACGTCACGTTCTGACCCCGGCCCGGGGAGGGTCCACGCGCGCCGGCACGGCGGTGCCGGCGCGCGTACCCGCTGGTCGCCCCCCGTTTTTCTGAGCTTCGCTTGAGCGATCCGGCAGCGCCGGGCGGGTACATACCCGCCACGCCGGCCGCTCAGGGCCCGGCGTACTGCGTCTCGGGGGGATCTCATGGAAGCTCTGTTCTACGTCATACCCGTGCTCATGATCGCCGCCGCCGGCTTCGGTATCTCCAGGGTGCTCGGCCGCTCGCGGCGGATCAGCGCCGCCTGGAACAGCGGGGTCACGGCGGAGGGTCGCTGTCTGCGGTCGTACACGACGACCAGCGGCGGGGGCGACTCGACGGTGCACACGACGATGCACCACGTCTACGAGTTCACCACCCATGAGGGCCGTACTGTCCGCTTCGACGAGGAGAACGGCCCGGCGACCGTGCTCGCGGGCGACATCGTCACCGTGTACTACGTGCCGGAACACCCCGAGCACGCCACGGCCCACCGGCCGGCCCGCGGCAAGCTCGCGGCGGGCACGGGCTGCCTGGTCGGCTGCCTCGGCGTGTTCATCGCGCTCTGCCTCGGCTTCATGATCGCCGCCCATCTGATCATCTCGGCCGCGCAGGAACAGCTGCCGTAGCGCCGGGTGCGGGAGACAGGGGGTGTGGGTGGCGGAGCCCCCCACACCACGCGGCGAAGCCGCGCAAAACAACGATGGCGAGGGGGTTCGCGCTTTCTGCGAACACACCTCGCCATCGCCATCGTGCGCCGCCAGGGACTCGAACCCCGGACCCGCTGATTAAGAGTCAGCTGCTCTAACCAACTGAGCTAGCGGCGCATGACTCCCGCCGTCCGCGCTGTGCGGGCGGCGACGAAGAAAATACTACCTGGTCCGGAGGGGTGCTGCCGACCGCGCCCTAGATCGCCAGCGAGAGCAGCACCGGCGCCGCGTTCCGGTTCAGTGCGTCCGCCGCCTGCTTCAGCCGGTGCGCGTCCTCCACCGGGAGCGACAGCGCCAGACAGCCCACCGAGGAGCCCGCCGTGATCGGCACCGCCGCGCACACCGTGCCGATCGCGTACTCCTGGAGGTCCAGGACGGGCACCGTCGCCGGCTGGGAGTCGAGCCGGGACAGCAGCAGCTTGTCGCTGGTGATCGTCCGCGAGGTGAGCCGGGCCATTTTGTGCCGGGAGAGGTGGTCGCGGCGGGCGTTGTGGTCGAGCTGCGTCAGCAGGCTCTTGCCGACCGCCGTGGCGTGCGCGGAGTACCGGAAGTCCACCCATTCGTTGACCGCGGGCGTGGCCGGGCTGTCGGCGTACTGGGTGACCTTCACCTCACCGTCGACGTACCGGCTCAGATAGACGGCCGCGCCCACCGAGTCCCGCAGTCGGACCAGCGTGTGCTGGAGTTTCTCGGTCAGCGCCGCCTCCCGGTCGTGCGCGGAGCCGAGTCGGCGCAGGGCCTCCCCGCTGACGTACGCGCCTTCGGCGACCTGCTCGACGTACCCCTCGCGGCGCAGCATGCGCAGCAGTGCGCCCAGGCGCTCGGGGCCGAGGCCGGTCCGGCGGGCCAGCTCGGTTTCGGTGACACCGGTGGTGTGCTCTGCCACGGTCTCCAGGACGCGCAGCGCGTCCTGCGCCGAGTGGTACGGGGCGGTCGGCTCGTGTATCAGCGCCACGGTGGTCCCCCTGCGCTCGCTCTTCGGTCCGCGATCCGGTCGGCGAATCGATACCACGATACTGGGCAAGAGGCCGCAGCGAAGAGGCTGTTGGCGAGATTCCGGCCCCCTCAGCTGCGGCGCAGACACACTGGCATATGCCCAGGTCATGACCCGTGGCCGGGACCTCGGGTGTTGGCGCGTTCACTTCCCGTGGTCACAGCACGGCACCGAGGAATTCCCGTGTCCGGTCGTGCTCGGGATCGCTGAAGATCTTCTCCGGCGAGCCCGACTCGATGATCCGGCCCGAGTCGAACATCAGGACCTGGTCGGAGATGTCCCGGGCGAAGTTCATCTCGTGAGTGACGACGAGCATCGTGATGTCCGTGGTGTGCGCGATCTCCCGCAGGAGGTCCAGCACACCTGCCACGAGTTCGGGGTCCAGGGCCGAGGTCACCTCGTCCAGCAGCAGGATCTCCGGCCGCATGGCGAGCGCGCGTGCGATCGCCACGCGCTGCTGCTGACCGCCGGAGAGCTGGGAGGGGTGCGCGTCGACCTTGTCGGAGAGTCCGACGAGATCGAGCAGCTCACGCGCTCGTTCCTCGGCCTCCTCGCGGCCGAGCCCGAGGACGTTGACGGGCGCCTCCGTGATGTTCTGCAGCACCTTCATGTTGGGGAACAGGTTGAACTGCTGGAACACCATCCCGATCTTCCTGCGGACCTCGCGCAGGTGCCTCTCGTTCGCCGGCTTCAGCTCCCCGTCCGGACCGCGCATGTGGGACAGTGGCTCACCGTTCACCCAGATCACACCGTCGCTGACGCGCTCCAGGGTCATGAGCAGCCGCAGGATGGTCGTCTTGCCGGAGCCGCTCGGCCCGATCAGCGTCACGTGTTCACCGCGCTGCACGGTGAAGTCCAGCCGGTCGAGTACGACGTGGTCGCCGAAGCGCTTGACCACGCGGTCGAAGCGCACCAGGTCGGCCGACGCGTTCGGCGCCGTGGCCTGGGGGGTCGTCTTCTGCAGGGGGTCAGTGGCCAAGGCGCTGCTCCAGCTTTCTCATGAGAAGCGAGGTCGGATAACTTGCCGCCAGGAAGATCAGGCCCGCGAGGGTGAACGTCTCGGCGTACGTGAAGTGGTCCGCGCCGTACTCCCGGGCCTGGGCGACCATCTCCGTGACCGTGATGACGGCCAGGAACGGTGTCTCCTTGAACATGGAGATGGCGTAGTTGCCGAGCGCGGGCAGGACGTTGCGCACGGCCTGCGGCAGGACCACCGCCTGCCAGGTGCGGCGCGGCGAGAGGGAGAGGGCCCGGCAGGCCTCCCACTGGCCCATCGGAACGGCGTCGATGCCCGCCCGGTACACCTCCGACAGATAGGCGGCGTAGTGGATGCCGAGCACCGCGATGCCGATGGTCAGCGGCTTGACCGTGTTGAAGAAGGCGTAGGCGCCGACCAGTTGCACCAGCAGTGGCGTGGATCGGACGAACTCGGTGACCGCCCGGACCGGAACGGTGACCAGCCGGGTCGGCACCCGGCCCGCCATGGCGACAAAGAGTCCGAGCACGGCTGCCACCAGCGTGCCGAGGACCGTGGCCAGCAGGGTGGTGAGGAAGCCGTCCCACAGCAGCGGCAGCGAGTCGCGGACGGCGCCCCAGTCCCAGTCGTAGTTCACAGCGCACCTCCCGCCGTCACCTCGGGCTGCGCAGCCTGCTGCGAGCTGCGGCTGCGCAGCAGGCTGCGGGCGGGCGGACGCTGGCCCAGCCGCGCTTTGGCGTGCCGCTCCAGCGCGTTCATCAGCAGGGTCAGCGCGTAGGCGAGGACGAAGTACAGCACCAGCAGGGTCAGATAGGCCCAGGTGCTCGCGCCCGTGCGGTCACGCATCTGCTGGACCACCGTCGTCAGGTCGGCCGCCGATATCAGCCACAGCAGCGGGGTGCACTTCAGCAGCTGGATCAGCAGGTTGGTGAACGACGGGATCATCTGCGCCCAGGCCTGCGGCAGGATCACCCGGCGCATGCGCTGCGCAGGCGTCATGTTCAGCGCGACGGCCGCCTCCCACTGCGGCTTCGGTACGGCGTTCAGCGCACCGCGCACCACCTCGGAGCCGTACGCGCCGTAGTTCATCCCGAACGCCACCACGCCGCAGAACAGCGGCGACAGCTGGTACCCGGACAGCAGGGGAAACGCGTAATAGAGCCAGAACAACTGGACGTACAGCGAGGTGCCGCGGAAGAACTCCACGACCACCCGTGACACCCCCCGCACGAGCACGGGCCTGCTGTTCGCCATGAAACCGAAGACGAAGGACAGGGCGAGCGCGACGAGCGAGCCGAGGACCGTGGCCTCGAGCGTGACGCGCAGCCCCGACCACACCTGGGGCAGGTGGCCGAAGAAATAGGAGTAGAAGTCACCCATGGGCAGCCGCCCCCGTCATGCCTTGCAGAGGTCGGCGGTCTTCAGGCTCGTCGGCGGGATGGTGTCCTTGCCGAAGCCGTACTGCCCGATGAGCTGTACGTACTGCGCCTGATCCGAAGTGATCTTCTTCAGCTGTGCGTTGAAGGCGTCCCGCAGCTCCTCGCTGCCCTTGCGGAAGACGGCGCCGCCCGGGCTGTACTGCTGCTTGCCGTCCACCACCGGGACGAACGAGTCGGTGACCTCCACCTGCGGGTTGGTCTTGGCGAGCCAGCGCAGTGAGATCCCGGTCAGCACGAAGGCGTCGATCCGGCCGCCCTTGACTGCGTCCGCGCCGTCCTGCTGCTTCTGCAGTGTTTTGATACTGCCCTCGGGTATCCCCGCGGCGGTGGCGTAACTCTTCTCGACCGCGCCCGACAGCACTCCGATCGTGGCTCCGGCCTTCTTCGCCGACGCCAGGTCGGTCAGGTGTTTCGGGTTGCCCTTCTTGACCATCATCGCGGTGGGCGAGATGAACTCGGGCTCGGAGAACAGCGCCTTCTCGCACCGATCCGGGATGATGGCCATGCCGGCGCTGATCACGTCGTACTTGCCGGCCTGCAGACCGGGGATCAGGCCGTCGAACTCGGCGAAGGTCGGGCGCAGTTCGTCGACGCCCAGGGCCTTGAAGATCGCCTGGTGCAGGGTGGGCGCCTCGCCCTCGAGCTTTCCGTTCTCCTCGTAGCCGTAGGGTGCCTCGTTCGCGTAGGCCACCCTCACAAAGCCCTGCTTCTTGAGCTGGTCCAGCTTCGAGGCCCCGCCGTCGCCGCTGGCCGTCTTGCTGCAGGCGGTCAGGAGTCCGGGGACGGTGAGCAGACCGCCGACAGCAGCGCCTCTGGTGAGGAAGCCGCGACGGGACAGGTTCGGAAACTCGGACATGGATACTCAAACCTCCAGGGAGAGCCTTGCCGGGGCAGGCCGTTGACCAGTGGTGGCGCCTGCCCGGTCTCCCGGGGCTATGCGGACCCGCCTGGGGAAGTGATGCAACCGTGTCTACTCAGAGACCATTTTGTTATCTGTGGTCGGGGGTGAGGCGGCCGCTCCGAAGTGCTCTCCGAGGGTCAGTGGCCGGGCACGTAACCGTGCTGCTTGTCGACCACGTTCAGCAGGGTCCGGCCGGCCGCCCAGCGCTCGTACAACTCCACGAACTGCGCGCCGAGTTCGTCCCACCGGCCGACCGTGTCGCCGGCCATGTGCGGCGAGACGAGCAGGCCGGGCAGCCGCCACAGCGGGCTGTCGGCGGGGAGCGGTTCGGCGGCGAACACATCCAGGGCCGCGCCCGCGATCCAGCGCCTGGACAGCGCCTCGGCGAGCGCGTCCTCGACGACCAGCTCGCCCCGGCCCACGTTGAGGAAGTACGCCGACGGCTGCATCATGCCGAAGCGGCGGGCGTCGAACATGCCGTGCGTCCGGCTGGTCAGCGGTGCCGCCGCGATCACCCAGTCCGCGCGGGACATCAGCCGGTCCAGGTCGTCGGGGCCGTGGATGCCGGTGCGCGGGACGCGGCCGACGACGGCGGGGATGACGTCGAGCGCCTTGAGGCTGCGGGCGATGGCTCGCCCGACGGGCCCGGACCCCACCACGCACGCACGCGTGCCGGCCAACCGCCGGGTCTCACGGTGCTGCCAGGTGCGCTCGCGCTGGAGGCCGAGGGTGCGCGGGAGATCCTTGGCGATCGCGAGGACGAGCGCGACGACGTACTCGGCGACGGGCCGCTCGAAGACACCGCGGGCGTTGGTCACCACCGTGTCGGAGGCGGCCAGTTCGGGACACAGCAGATGGTCGACGCCCACGCTCGCCGCGTGCACCCAGCGCGGCCGCGACCCGTCACCGGGCCAGGCCTCGCGCACCGCGTGCGAGGCCCGGTCCCAGACCAGCAGGACGTCGGCGCTCGGCAGCAGCCCGGCGAGCGTGCCCTCGTCGGCGTGCACGACACGGGCGCGACCGGTCAGCCGGCCGAGGCGGGGAAGGGGGTCGGCGTCGAGCACGAGAACGATCGGGACGGGCATCGGCAAGCCGTACCTCCGAGCGGGACGGGGCATCCGACATGCACGGACGGCCCACGCTCGCACCCGCACCGGGGCTCGTCAACAGGGAGCGTCGGGTCGGCTGACCGGCGCCGACGTGCCTTGGTGGGGTGGTGGGGTGGGGTGGGTGTTGGGGGCGGTGGCTCGGACCTGTACGGGGGTTTGTCGACTGAGGGTGTGGGGTCGGCTGATCGGGGGCGGCGTGCCTTGTTGGGGTGGTGGAGGTGGGGTGGGTGTTGGGGGCGGTGGCTCGGACCTGTACGGGGGTTTGCCGACAGAGAGTGTGGGGTCGGCTGATCCGGGGCGACCTGGTCGGTGAGGCGGCGGAGGCGGGGTAGGGGTTGAGGGCGGTCGCTCGGATCCGTACCGGGACTCGTCGACATGGGCGTCCCGTCGGCCGACCGGGTGACGACGTGGTCGCCGGGGCCCCTGCCGGGTACCCCGGCGGTGGAGCCTTGTCGGGCGAACAGCAGGAGGGCTGGACATGACCGCACTCGGATTTCTCTACCCGGGCCATGGCGCCGAGGACGACTATCCGCGCATCGAACAGCTCCTGGGCAGCGACATCAGGCTGGACCTGGTCCACACGGCCGGCGCGGAGGGGCCGCCGGGCGCGGACGCGCTGCGCGCGACGGGCACCCCCGAGCGGCTGGCGCGCGGCGTCGAGGAGCTGCGACTGACGGGCGTCGAGGCGATGGTGTGGACGTCCACCGGCGGGAGCTTCGTGTACGGCTGGCAGGGCGCCCACGACCAGGTGCGCGCCCTGGCCATGACGGCTGGTATGCCGGCCTCCTCGACGTCCTTCGCCTTCGTGCACGCGGCCCTTGAGATCGGGGCACGCCGAGTGGCGGTCGGGGCGACCTACCCGGACGACGTGGCAGCGCTCTTCGCGGAGTTCCTGCGGGCCGGGGGCGTCGAGGTGACGCGCGTACGGGCGGCCAGGCCGGCGAACCCGGACGAGACCGGCCTGATCGCGCTGGCCCGTGAGGCGGACCACCCGGAAGCCGACGCCGTCCTCCTCCCGGACACGGCACTGCACACGGCCGCCCATCTGCCCGCACTGGAGAAGGCCCTGGCCAAACCGGTCCTCACCGCCAACCAGGTCACGGTATGGGAGGCCCTACGCCTCACGGACCGCCGCGTGAACGCCCCGAGGCTGGGCTCGCTGTTCACCCGGGAGCCGATCGTCCAGGTATGAGGGACGCCGGGCGGATCCCGCGCCGTCGCTCCCGACTCCGGGGTCCATTCGCCCGGGGCGCGCTCTT
>NZ_JBIAQV010000010.1:31682-153401 GCF_042889305.1 Streptomyces sp. NPDC002619
ATGCCCGGGGCGGCACCCTCTCGTTCAGCGCCCGCGCCGTCCGGGCCGGGTCCCGCGTGCCACCCGGCATCCGCCGTACGCCGCTCCCGCCCCCCGACAGACTCCGGGCGTCCCGCGCGGTCGCTCGCGACCCCGGGGTCCATTCGCCCGGGGCCGCGCTCTTATGCCCGGGGCGGCACCCTCTCGTTCAGCGCCCGCGCCGTCCGGGCCGGGTCCCGCGTGCCACCCGGCATCCGCCGTACGCCGCTCCCGCCCCCCCGACAGACTCCGGGCGTCCCGCGCGGTCGCTCGCGATTCCGGGGTCCATTCGCCCGGGGCGCGCTCTCACGCCCGGGGCCGCACCCGGGCGTCCGGCACCCGCGCCGGCCGGCGGAACGCAGGCCCGTTCCGCCGGACTGCTCTGCCCCCCGCAGACTCGGCCGCGCCGCCCCGGCACCCCCCGACCTTCCCGCCCGGGAATAAACCGGAGACCGCCTCCTGTTAAGCACCGGAGGCAACTGCACGGTCGAACACAGGAGGCACCAGCGTGTCGGCAGATGAGATCCGGGGTACGACGCACGGCACCGCCCCCGTCCCCCTCTCCGTACTGGACCTGGTGACCGTCGGCGTCGGCAGTACCGCCACCGACGCCCTGCGCACCAGCGTCGAGCTGTCCCGGCTCGCCGAGGCGCGGGGCTTTCACCGGTACTGGGTCGCCGAGCACCACTCCATGCCGGGCGTCGCCTCCTCCTCGCCCGCCGTGATCCTCGCCCACCTCGCCGCCCACACCGACCGCATCCGGCTCGGCTCGGGCGGCGTGATGCTGCCGAACCACGCGCCCCTCGTCATCGCCGAGCAGTTCGGCACCCTGGAGGCCATGGCACCGGGGCGGATCGACCTCGGCCTCGGTCGCGCCCCCGGCACCGACGGAGCCACCGCCGCCGCACTGCGCCGTACCGACACCCTCAACGAGGGCGCCGACGACTTCCCGCAGCAACTCGCCGAGCTGACCCGCTTCCTGGACGACGACTTCCAGGACGGCCACCCCTACCGGCGCATCCACGCCATCCCCGGCCCCGTGCAGGGCTCCGCCCCCGGCGGCGTCCAGTCCCCGCACCGCCCGCCCGTCTGGCTGCTCGGCTCCTCCGGCTTCAGCGCCCGGCTCGCCGCCCTGCTCGGACTGCCCTTCGCCTTCGCGCACCACTTCTCCGCGCAGAACACCATCCCGGCGCTCGACCTGTACCGGGAGCTCTTCCGGCCGTCCGACGTGCTCGACGAGCCGTACGCCCTCATCGGCGTCTCGACGCTCGCCACGGACGACGAGCGGGATGCCGCCCGGCAGGTGAAGGCCACCGCGCTGAACATGATCCGGCTGCGCACCGGCCGCCCGGGGCTCTTCCCCGACCCGGACGAGGCCGAGAAGTACGAGTTCAGCCCCATGGAGGAGGACTTCGTGCGGTCCTGGGCGGGCAACATCGTGCACGGCACCGCGGACGAGGTCCGCGCCGGACTCGACGCCCTGCAACAGCGCACCGGCGCCGACGAGTTGATGCTCACCTCGCACGCCCACCGCGGCGAACTGCGGCTGCGTTCCTACGAACTGATCGCGGACGCCTACGGGTTGCCCACCGCGTAGGACTGCGTGCCGAGCAGTTCGGAGATACGATCCGGCGGCACCGGACGGGAGTACAGCCACCCCTGGCCGGTGTCGCAGCCGATGTGCCGCAGCCGCGTCGCCTGTGCCGACGTCTCCACGCACTCGGCGGTGACGGTCAGCCCGAGCCGGTGCGCGAGCTGGATCATCGCCTCCACCACGACCTCGTCGGCCGGATTCGGACGGTCCCCCGGGTCGTCGTACTGGAAACCCCGTACGAACGAGCCGTCCAGCTTGAGGACCGACACCGGCAGCCGGCTCAGGTACGCCAGGTTCGAGTAGCCCGTGCCGAAGTCGTCGATGGCGATGCGCACCCCCATGTCGCTGAGCGCTTGGAGCGCCTGCAGCGGACGGCCCGCCGAGCCCATCACCGCGGACTCCGTCAGCTCGAGTTGCAGCAGATGCGGCGCCAGGCCCGTCTCCGCCAGGGTCCTGGCCACGTCCGCGACCAGGTCGGAGTCCCACACCTGGCGCACCGCCACATTGACGCTCACGAAGATCGGCGGCTCGCTCGGGTGGGCCAACTGCCAACTGCGGGCCTGGCGGCAGGCCGTGGCCAGCGCCCAGCGGCCGAGCGGCACGATCGAACCGTCTTCCTCCGCCAATCCGATGAACCGATTCGGCGTCAGCGTGCCGAACTGCGGGTGGTGCCAGCGCACCAGCGCCTCGACGCCGTGCAGCCTGCCGTCCTCCATACCGACCAACGGCTGGTAGTCGAGGACGAATTCACCCCGGTCGATGGCCGGGCGGAGCGTCGAGGACAGGGCCTGCCGGGTCATGCGGTGCGCGTTGCGCTCCGGGTCGAACAGGGTCCATCGGGACTTTCCGTCGGCCTTCGCCCAGTACAGGGTGGTGTCGGCCGCCTGCATCAGACCGGTGGCCGTGGTCCCGGCCGCGTGCCGCTCGACCACACCGATCGAGGCCGACAGGGACAGGCGCCGGCCCGCGATGTCGAAGGGCTTCTGGAGAGCCGCCAGCGCGGACTCGGCGAGGTCGGCGAGCTGGTCCGTGCCGGTCGAGTCCTCCACGAGGAGCGCGAACTCGTCGCCGCCCAGCCGCGCCACCAGGGGCGCGCCCGCCCGCGCGAAACCGTTCTCGTCGGCGACCTGGGTCAGCCGCTCGGCCACGGCGGCGAGCAGCCGATCGCCGACGCGATGGCCGAGGGTGTCGTTGACCGCCTTGAAGCCGTCGAGGTCGAGATAGCACAGGCCGATGCGGCCGGTGCCGCTCTGTTCGTACGACTCCGCCTCCAGCGCGGCCGTCAGACGCTCGAAGAACAGCGTGCGGTTGGGCAGCCGGGTCACCGGGTCGTGCATCTGCAAGTGCCGCAGTTTGGCCTGTAGTTCACGGCGGGCGCTGATGTCGGCGACGGAGAGCAGCACGCCGGCCTGCGGCCCGGTCAGCGGCGCGACGGTGAGCTGCGCCCACACCGAGCGGCCGTCGGGCTGCTTCAGCCGCCGGGTGCAGCGCAGCTTCGCGTGCCGGCCGCGCAGCACCTCGCGGTAGGCGTGCCAGGAGCGGGCGTCGGAGGCCAGGTCGACGAGGTCGGCGGCGAGGCGTCCGGTCAGGCTCTCGGGTTCGGTGCCGAGCAGTGCGCCGAACGCGTCATTGGCGCTGACGACCAGACCCTCGCCGTCGACGACGGCCATGGCGAGGGGAGCGGTCGCGAAAGCGCGATGATAGACATGGTCGCTCTCTGTGACGGCCGACCGGTCGAGGTCTGCCGCGGGCGTCGGCCCTTCGGACGTTCCGCTCACCGCTCGCTCCCGCAGTGCACTCGATCTCTGTCCGTGCCGGAAAGTGTGCCGATCATAGATGCTGGCCCGAAGGCCTTCCAGCCAATGTCCAGTGTCCCCGAAGCGACGACCGTTCTGACAGATCGTTTCTGCCCGCGCCTGGACGGGTTCTTCGAGCCCCCCCGACCACTTGTGACGTTCCGTGAGCGGTTCGGGGTGTCGGCCATTCGGGGACGCCCCTCGGTCCTCACCCTTCTGGTGTAGACAAACAGGGCAAACAGTAACGAACTGTCACACGCTGGGTGCGGTGTCCCGCGAACCGCTCCCGGAGGTCCACCCGTGCCGCGTCGCCAGCTGCGCAGCACCGCCGCCGTGTTCACAACCATGTCGGCGTTGGCCGCGACCTCGATCCTGACCGGCCCCTCGGTCGCCGAGCCGTTCTCGACCGCGCCCTGCGCCCTCCAGCGCAGCCAGGCGCACCACTCCGAGGGCGTCGACACCTGGAACGCCGCCTACACGCGCCCGACCCGCGCCCTCGACGCCGTGATGGTGTTCCTCTCCTTCCCGGACGCCACCCCCCACAACACCCCGGCCGAACTGACCGCCGACCACTTCCCCGCCACCAGCCGCTTCTTCGAGCAGGCCTCCTACGGCCGGTTCACGCTGCACCCGCATCCGCTGAGCCACTGGATCCGCATGCCGCGGCGCTCGACGTCGTATGCCATAAGACGCGACTGGGACGGGACGGAGCGGTCCGCCTATCTGCGCGACGCGTTCGCGGCGACGGATCGCGAGGTCGACTACTCGCGCTACGACGTCGTCTACTTCGTGGCCGATCCGGACGCGCCCGGCGTGGACTCCGACGCGACGAAGGTCGTCAACCTGCAGAACCCGGTGCGTCTCGACGGCAAGGACGTCCGCCGCGTCGTCACGGTCTTCGAGAAGCACCCGCCGGACCGGCTGGTCCTCGCCCATGAGACGGGCCACGTCTTCGATCTGCCGGACCTGTACCACCGCCCGGCCGACGGGAAGGGGGACTGGGACACGTACGTCGGCGACTGGGACCTGATGGGCAGCCAGTTCGGTCTCGCGCCGGATCTGTTCGCCTGGCACAAGTGGAGGCTGGGCTGGCTGAATCCGCGCCAGGTGGTGTGCGTACGGGGCGCCGCGCCGACGCGGCTGACCCTGGAGCCGCTGTCCGCCGGGGAGGAGAAGCCGGACGTGGGCGCCGCCGGGCCCGAGGCGTTCGGCCTCGGTGGCGGCGTGAAACTGGCCGTCGTCCGCACCGGCCCCGACACCGCGCTCGCCTTCGAGGCGCGGGGACCGGCCGGGAACGACCACGCGGAGTGCCGGCAGGGCGTACTGGTGTACCGGGTGCGCAGCGGCAAGGACTCCGGCGGCGGCCCGATCGAGGTCGTGGACGCCCACCCGCACACGGAGGCCTGCTGGGAGGGCTCGGTCTACCCCCCGCTCGCGGACGCCCCGGTGGCCCTGGGCGAGAGCTTCACGGTGCCGGGGGAAGGGGTGAAGGTGGAGGTGGAGGGGCGTACGGCGTCGGGGGCGTGGACGGTGAAGATCACGCCGAGGGTGACCGGCTGAACGCCGGGGGAGCTACGTGCCGACTTTCCGGCCAAGGGCGACCTGGTAGGGGGTGTGGGTGGCGAGGCCCCCACAACGCGCGGCGAAGCCGTGCAAAAACAACGATGGCGAGGAGGTTCGCGCTGTCCGCGAACACGCCTCGCCATCGCCATCGTGCGCCGCCAGGGACTCGAACCCCGGACCCGCTGATTAAGAGTCAGCTGCTCTAACCAACTGAGCTAGCGGCGCCTGCTGACGTCGTAGACCTTAGCACCCTGATCGGGGGGAGGAAAAATCGATATCCGCACGGTCGCGCGAGCCGCTCCGACGGCCGCCCAGAGCAGGACCTCGGGGCCCGGTAACCAGGGATGACGCGTGTCGGGGGCCACCAGCCAGCGGGAGCCGGAGGGGTCCGGGGAACCGTCGCCGTGCGGGGCCGGGACAGTCACCGCGTCGCTGTTTCCGTGACACAGAAGCGACGGTACGTGCGACCCCCATTCCTCCCACTCCAGCAGCGACGGCAGCCGCTGCGCCGTGCCGGGCGCCGCGAACAGAAGCAGGCGGTTCCGGAACATCGCGACCGGGCCGGAGCCTGGGCCCACGTCCCACAATCGGTCCAGCATCCGGCGACCGAAGATCGCCGGTGCGTTCACCACGTCGAAGACGGTGCCGCAGGGGAGGACGACCGGGGCGTCGGGCCGCTCCTCCCAGTACGCGAGCGTGCTCCGCGTATACGTTCCTGCGGAGGCCAGCCAGGCGGCGCCGTCAGCGGTGACATTCCGTGTGCTGCTCATGGCGGATATATCTACCGCTCGTGAGCAATCGGTTCCGGAGAGTTGTGGGAATCCGGGACAGAGAGCCGGGGAGGGGCGTATCGTGCCCGCCTGGCATATGCCGCATGGCCCGTACCGAGTGCCTACACGGGGTCGGCGGTGCCCCGGCCCTCGGCGCCGACGCCCCGCATCAGGTCCTGGCCGAACTCCACCATCTTCTTCGCGTAGTCCTCGGTCCACTCCGCGCGCTCCGCGATGTCCGCCGGCGTCAGACGGTCGAAGCGGCGCGGGTCGGCGAGCTGGGCCGCCGCGATGGCCTGGTACTCCACGGCACGGTCGGCGGCCGCGCGGAACGCCTGGGTCAGCTCCGTCGCCCGGGCCAGCAGGGCGCGGGGGTCGTCGATCGACTCCAGATCGAAGAAGTGCTCGGGGTCGGCGGCCGCCTCCTGGGGCTCGAAGAGCAGGGGCGCGGGGCGTAGCCGCGGTTCGTTCCGACGCGGCGTGGGCTCCGCCATGTCTTCTCCTCCTCGTACAGTTCGATGGGCCTCGCCATTGGGTGGGCCACCAACCATTGTCTCGCGCCCGCGCAAGGGCTCCTCGGACGGCACCCCTCGGTTCAGCCGCCAGATGTTCAAGGCCGCCAGGTCACCCGGTGTTCCGCCAAATGTGCCAGCACCGCGTGATTCGCCTCCCAGCCGTCGGGGCTGTATCCCTTGGCCGCCTCCGGCGGCGTGCCGGACTCCGTCCGGCGGGTGCGGGGTGCGTGCCGGGCGTTGGTTGATCGGGCGCCGGGTGTGTGTCATGGCCGCCAGGCCACCCGGTGTTCCGCCAAATGTGCCAGCACCGCGTGATTCGCCTCCCACCCGTCGGGGAACTTCACCACCGTTCCCAGCTGGACCGGTTCCGTGGACGGGTAGTCGTCCAGGAGGTCGGTCACGCCGGCGCGGCAGATCATGATGCAGGCCTGGCGGTGGCGGGAGGCCAGGACGCACAGGCGGCCCGTTTCCAGGTGGAACGCCGTGGCGTCGGGGCGGCCGGAGAGCGGGTGGAGGACCACCGTCACGTCGTACTCCCGGCCCTGGAGCCGGTTCGCCGTGTCCACCGTGACGTCCGTGACGCCCAGCTCGGCCAGCGCCGAGCGGACCGCCGCCGCCTGGTCGCGGTGCGCCGTGCCGACGGCGATCCGGTCGGCCGTCACCGGCGCGGGGTCCGGTGAGCGCTCCGACGTCGCCGCGCCGCCCCGGTCCAGCAGACGCCGTACCACCGTCGCCACCGCACGCACCGCCTCCGGGTCCGTGCGCGGGGTGTGCCGGGCGGGCAGCTCCAGTAGGCCCCAGCCTGAAGCCGCCGCCTCGTCGATCACCCGGTCGGGGCCGGAGCCGTCAGACGGCACCGCGAAGGACAGGCGCCGGTCGCCGTGGTCCGTGCCGCTGCGGAACGGGGTGTAGGGGTAGAAGGCGTCCGAGACCAGGGGCGCCGCCGACGCCGGGAGGCGCCAGGACACCGGGAGGCGGTGCTGCGGGAGATTCGGGTTGTGGGCCAGCAGGGTGGTCACCGCCGAGGCCGAGGGGTCGTACGACAGCCCCGCCCACTGCTCGCTGCCCACGATCGCGAACGGGTCCAGCTGTCCCGGGTCGCCCACGAACAGCGCCCGCTCGAACAGCCCGGCCACGGCGAGCAGGCTGTCCGAGCGCATCTGGTACGCCTCGTCCACGATCGCGTGCCGCCACGGCTCGTCCACCTTGACGTGCGCCCACTTCGCGGCCGTCGAGAGCACGACCGGGATGCCGGTCAGCTCGGCCGCCTTCGCCGACTTGCGGACGTTCGGCAGGTCGTCCAGCGCCTTGTCGTACGGGTCGGTGTCGCTGCTGTGCAGACGGCCGACCGGCAGTTCGGGGTTCTTCTCCGCGAGGCGCAGGACCAGGTCGTCGACCTGGGCGTTCGTCTGCGCCACCACCATCAACGGGCGCCCCGAGTCCGCGAGTTCGAGCGCCGCCCGGACCACGAGCGTGGACTTCCCGGCACCGGGCGGGGAGTCCACGACCACGCCCCGATGGGTGCCGTGCAGGGTGTCGCCCAGGATCGCGTCGGTGGCTCGCGTCGCCGCGGCGGCAGGGTCGAAGGCCGGCGCCGTCACAGGACGTCCTCCTCGGTCACGGTGTCGGGAGTCTCGGGTACCGCCTCGCCCGGCGGGCCGCCGTGCGTCCACGGGGTCTCCTCCGGGTCGGGCAGTTTCGCCCCGCCGCGCTGCTCGTGCTCGAACAGCGTGAAGCACAGCCGGTCGCCCTTCTCGGGCACCGATCCGGCCTCCGGCTCCTTGCCGCGGCCCATCTTGTCGACGATCCGCAGGACCACCAGCCCCTCGCCCTCGTGGCCGACGAACTCCGCCGACTGCGGCTTGCCGCCCAGCGCGCGGTACACCCTCGCCCGCTCACCGAGGTGCGGCCGGTCGTCCGTGCGGACGGTGACCAGCGGGCGCGGACTGGGCCGCTTGCCCTCGCTGTACGCCATCACGACCTCGACGACCTCGCCCGCGAACGCCTCACCGGCCAGCCGCCGCCCGGCCATCACCAGCGGATCGTCGAGCGCCTCCTGGGCCTCCAGGCGGGCCTGTTCGCGCTCGCGCGTGGCGAGCTTGTTGGCGGCGGTGACCGCGTCGTCGCGGCGCGGCTGCGGGGGCTCGCCGGCGAGGACGCGGTCGCGATGACCGGTGAACGACCAGCGGTCGCGGGTCCAGCGCTCCTCGACATGCGCACCCTCGGGCAGCTCCCGCAGCAGGTCGAGGCCCTGCCAGACCTTCTGCCAGGTGGGCTGCAGCTGGCTGAGGACCAGTCGGCGGATCTCCTGCTCGGCCGCGGTGAGTTCACCGAGCCGGTCGTCGGCGGCCAGGCCGTCCTCGGCAGTGGCCAGAGCCGTACGAGCGCGGTCGTAGCGCTCGATGGCGGGGGCGAGCAGCTTGTTGTCGAACGCCGGGTCGGTGGCCGGGCCCGCGGGCGGGCACAGCAACTGGCCCTTTTCACGGGTGAGTTCGGCATGCAGCGCCGCCGTGGCGCCGGTCTCGCCCTCGGGCGGGTCGATCCAGGCGAGCAGTGCGCCCAGGTGTTGGTCCTCCAGGCTGGACTGGCCGGTCGCCCAGTGCCGGCCCAGCACCTCGGTCAGGGCGAGCAGCAGCGAGGAGCCGGGAACGCGGGCCCGCTCCCCGAAGTGGGTCAGCCACCGCCCGAGCAGCGGCACCCGGGGCGGTGCCGGATACGGGGCCTCGGGCTCCTGCTCGGCGGTGCGGCGGAACCGCATGGAACGGCCCAGCAGCCGTACGAACTCGATGCCCGCGCGGCTCGGCACGATCAACTGGGGTGCGTCCGCGCACAGTTCCACCTCGACCTTGACCCGCTTGCCGGTCTCCGGGTCGGTCTCGGTGCGCTCGGCGGCCTCCACGGAGTCGGCGTACGAGTCGACGTACGGCAGGACGACATCGGCGAGTTCGGCGAGGAACGCGAAGCGCAGGTCGCGGTCGCGCGGCTGTGGCACCACCAGCAGGCGCGGCGCGTCCCGGTCGGTGCCCACCAGCGCGCCGAGCGGGGCACCGGCCTCACCGGCCGTGGTGAGCGGCACGAACACGAGGGGGCGGTCAGACAGATGGCGGTGCCGCAAGGTGGCGGCGGGGTGGGCGCGCCCGGTGCTGACGGCCTCCAGGCGGGCCAGGGTGGCGATCAGCGACAAGGAGCCACCTCCCGGCCGGCCGCCGCGAGGGCTTCTTGCCGCAGCGCCGCCGCCCTGCGCAGGGCCGCCACCGCCGGGTCGTCAGGGTCGCCGCTCTCGCCGCGGGCCGCCGACAGCACGTCGTCGACCGTGGTCAGCCCGCCCAGTTCGGCGCGGACCGGGCGGCCGAGGGTGGTCACCGCGCCGACCGTGCGCGAGCGGTCCCGGCAGTGGAAGGCGAGTTCGCAGGCGGCCAGGCACTCGGGCGCATACATCGCCGGGACCGACTCGACCGCGCTCGTGAGTTCGCCGGCCGGCCGGTCCGGGGCGAAGCAGGTGCCTTCCGGGAGGCTGTCGGCGATGTCCTGCACGCGCGTGAGCCGGGCCAACTGGCGGGCGGTGACCGCGCGCTGCTTGCGGACGTCGACCGCGGAGGCCGTGGGCAGGTTGGAGAAGTCCTTGGGACACACCAGCAGGACCCGGTGACGCACGCGCGGGGCGGGTTCAAGTCGCGCAGCGACCTCCTCCAGGGCCAGCACGTACACCGCTGCCTGGCGCGCGGCCGCGCCCACCTTCGCCGGGTCCGCCGAACCGTCCAGCATCGGGAAGGACTTGATCTCCACGACCGTCCAGCTGCCGTCCGGGTGCACGACTACGGCGTCCGGCTCCAGGAAAGCGGGGGAGCCCGCGACGTCCAGGGCGAGCATCGGGTGGTCGAGCAGCGTCCAGGTGCCGGGCGCGCCGGTGGCCTCGCGCAACGCCAGCGCCGTACGGGCCGTACGTCCCTCGGGGCCGACCGCCGACAGGTCTGGTACGGCGGCCTCGCGCGGCGGTACGGCGGCCGGGTCGAGGCGCTCGTGCACCAGCTTCAGTATCTCCGCGCCGCCGTCGGCCTTCACCCGCGCCTCGAAGGCGTTGCCCCGGGTGAGGGCGAACTGCGACTGGCCGAACGCCGACGGTGAGCCGAGCGCGCTCGCCAGCGCCGCCTTGTCCACCCCGGCGCCGTCCAGGATCGCGCGCCTGCGGCACCCCGGGTTCGCGGCGAGCGCCGCGAGGGCGCGCGCGTCCAGTGCCTTGGCCGGTACCTCGGGACCGCGCAGCTCAGCGAGCCGCTGCCGGAGCCCCTTCTCCCGCGTCCTTGGAGGAGGTGTCCGGCTCGGCTCCGGTGCCGAACCGCTCCTTGCGCTGCCGTGGAAATCGCTCACCCGGGGAAGTCTGGCATCCGCCACTGACAATCGGGGAGCCCGCGGTGCCCGGGGCCACCGGGACCGCTGTGTCACGCGGGCTCAGGCGGGCCCTGAGCAGATTCCCCGTACGCAGCACGTACGGCGCGAGCAGGAGTCCGGCGCCCATCACGGCGACGCCCGCGACCGCGTCCAGGAAGTAGTGGTTCGCGGTGCCCATGACCACGATCGCGGTCAGCAGCGGATAGGCCACGCCGAAGACCTTCGTCGCGCGCGTGCCGCCGTACCGCCACAGCATCACACCGCACCACAGCGCCCAGCCCACGTGCAGGCTGGGCATCGCCGCGTACTGGTTCGTCATGCTGCCCAGGCCCCGGGGGGCGCTGGCCTGCCCGGCCCACCAGCCGTACGAGCTGTACTGGGACATCGTGTCCACGAACCCGTGGCCCGGCGAGAGGAGCCGGGGCGGGCAGGTCGGCAGCAGCGTGAAGCCGATCAGACCGATGAACGTGGACGTCATCAGCCAGGTGCGGGCGGCGCGGTAGTGGGCGGTGCGGAACCGGAAGAGCCAGACCAGGATCACCGGAGTGACCAGGTAGTGCAGCGACGCGTACCAGAAGTCGGCCGGCACTCCGAGCCACGCCTCGCGCGTGAACAGCCGGTTGAGCGGGTGCTCGGCATTGAGGCGCAGGACCTTCTCGATCCGCAGGACCGCCAGGCCGTGGTCGACGGCGCTGGAGATGTCACCGCGGGCGAGCAGACGGCCGGCCGAATAGCTGCCGTACACCAGCAGGATCAGCGGCAGCTCGGTCCACCAGCGCAGCCGGGTCCGCGGCGACACCTCGATGCCCGGTGTCTCGGTCTGCGGCATCCGATCGCCCTCCCCCTTCTTCCTCCGTGCGGCGCCCGGCGGGCCGACCGTGACACTTTACGGTGGACACATTCCGCACATGCGGGGCGCTCCAGTCCTCGAAGACGCACGGATCGGCCCCCGGGTTGCCCCCCGACAGCGTGCGCGATGATGGGGGGATTCCGCCTCTGAATTCTCGGGTTCTCTGACTTTCGACCCTTCTCCCGGAAAGGCCCCTTTCATGGCACCGCGCATCCTGCTGGCCCGGCACGGACAGACCGAGTGGTCACTGTCCGGAAAGCACACCGGCAGGACCGACGTACCGCTCCTGGAGGAGGGCCGTCGCGGTGCCAAGCTGCTCGGCGAGCGGCTGCACCGGGCGCCGTTCGACGGGCTGCCCGGGGTCGAGGTGCGCACCAGCCCGCTGGCACGCGCGCGTGCGACGTGCGAACTCGCCGGGTTCGGCGAGCGAGCCACCGAGTGGGACACGCTCCTGGAGTGGGACTACGGCGCGTACGAGGGCATGACCCCGGCCGGGATCCAGGCCGTCCGCCCCGGCTGGCTGATCTGGCGCGACGGCGTCCCCGAGGGCGAGACCCTCGCCCAGGTCACCGCGCGGGCGGACGAAGTGGTGGAGTGGGCGCGCGCGACGGACCGCGATGTGCTGGTCTTCGCCCACGGGCACATCCTGCGCTCCATAGGCGCCCGTTGGCTGGGCCTTCCCCTGGACTTCGCCGCACGCATCCGCCTCAACCCGACTTCACTCTCGGTCCTGGGCTGGGCCTACGGGGAACCCGCGATCGAGAGCTGGAACGACCTCGGGCACCTGCACCTGGCCGGTTAGCCGCGCCTCATACCGCGCGCGGGAGTGTCGAGTGACGCTCCAGGAACTCCGACACTCCCGAGGCCCGGCGGTGCGGCAGCAGCACCCGGGCCGTGCCCGCCAGCATGGTCTGGATGCGGGACGACTGCACCTGGCCGAGAAGGTCGAGGACCCGCATCCCGGCCAGCGCCGCCTCGTCGGGGCGCCCCCCGCGCGCGAGGTCGTCGGCGAGTTCGGCGGTGTACAGGGCGATGTTCCGGGTGAAGTGGGGGTCCTGGAGCTGGGCGGCGCGGCGCGCGTGCCGGGCCGCCCGCGGCCAGTCGCCCAGCGTGGACCAGCACTGCGCCTCCAGGCCCTCGAGCTCGGCCTCTCCGTAGAAGCTCATCCACTCGGGGTCGGCGTCCGAGCGGCCGCGTTCGTAGAGGGCCTGCGCGCGGGCCAGCGCCTGTTCGCAGCCGGTGCGATCGGCGAGCCCCGCCCAGCCGCCCGCCTCCCGCAGCGCGAGCAGCGACATCAGGCGCGCGGAGCCCAGTTCGCGTCCCACCCGCTGCGCGGCCTGTGCCGCCCGCACCGCCTCCCGCGGCCGCCCAGCGTCCCGCGCGAGGAACGCCGTGTTGCAGAAGGCGTGCGCCTCCAGCCCCGGGTCACTGGTCATCCGGGCGGTGGCCAGCGCCTCCGCGTAGTGCGAGCGGGCGTCGTCGAAGCGGCCGGAGTCGTGTGCCAGCCAGCCCACCGAGATGGCGAGTTCACCGGCGCCCGAGTGCAGCCGGTCGGCGGTCGTCTGACGGGTCGCGCCGGCGTCCAGCAGCTCATAGGCGGCGCGCAGCGGAGCCGCCGCACGCCGGTACAGGCCGTCCGCGCCGTGCCGGTCGTCGAGCAGCCGGATTCTGCGGACGGCCTCCTCGAGGGCGGCAGCCTCGCCGCTGCCGACGCGGCGCAGCGGCCGGTCGGCGGCCGCGGCGTCGATGGTGAGTCCGAACGGGCCGAGCGCGGCGGCCACCGTGGCGCCTCCGCCGGTCATGAATGCGCGACGTAGCACGTCGCTCTCCTCGTGGTTCTCGTCGTTCTCGTGCGGGTCGTGCGTCTCATCGGTGTCGTACGGGTCCTGCGTGTCATACGGCTCGAAGGCTCCGCGCATCTCACCCGCCGTGTACGCCGGGCTCGCGATGCACGAGGGGGGCGCTTCCTCGGCCGGGCGCGCCCCGCGTCCGCGTACGGACGCGCGGGGCGCGAAGCCGAGGTCGGCGAGCGTGCGACCGGGGAACATGTGCAGGAACACCCGTTCGTACGCGTAGTTCGGGCAGCGGATCTCACCCGCCTCGACCCGGCCCACGTAGCGCGCGTCACAGCTGACCCGCTCGCCGATCTCGCGGGCGGCACGCCGTACCAGCGCGGCGAACTCGGCCGGTGAGTGCCGGCCGCGCAGCTGCCGGAAGACGGCGTTCGGCCGTGCTGGCCGGTCGGGTTGTGACGAGGTCACCATTGACGACGCCATGGCCGGGTCCTCTCGTGCGAACCGTCGAACCATGCCGGACTCTGGTCGGCTCGGGGTGGAAGTGGATCAACTCACCCGTGGGACGCCCTGATTCCGGCGGGCAAGAACGTACCTGCTGTGATGGACCCGCCACGCATTGTTTAGCTACAAACCGGATATCTCACCCACGATCTGCCATGAACTGCCATCCTTTGCGGCGGACTTGCGCCGTTGCCGTTGACGCCGCTGTCGCGTTGAACCGTGTGGACCGCAAAGGGCTGCGTGGTGTGGTGGAGGTCGGGATGGAGACCAGCCAGAGCAACGAACCTTGTACGTCGTCGGCGAACGCCTGCGACCTCGTGACGGTGCCGACCCGGCAGGGGCTGGAGGCGATCGACATCCTGCGGCGCGGGGTGGGCGACGCGGTGGGGCCCGTCCTGCACGACGACGGGGACGACACCCTTGGCTTCCTCGTACCGCAGGGCACCGCCGCCGCCTGGGACGTCCCCGGGAGCACATGCACCGGGACCGACGGGCGGGGACTGAGACTCAACCCGGAGCCGCCGGTCGTGGGCTCGGACTGGCTGGTGCCGCCCGGCGAGGCCGACCTCTCCACCGATCCGGCCGTGCTGCGCCGGGCCCTGGGGGAGGCGGCCCGGATCATCGAGGCCGCGGACAGCTGCAGCTGACGCCCGCCACTGTGCGGTCGGCGGGCGCACGCCCGGCCTGCGAAAATGACGGAATGGGCAGGTCCAGGAATCCGAAGCGCAGGGCGGCCGCCGACGCGGCCGTCACCGAGCCCGTCGACGGCGGGCTCGCGCAGCTCATCCCGGATCCGGACCGCGGCCGTGCCTGGACGCTGCTGATCGACGGGGCCCCGCAGTCGCACGTCGACCTCGACGACCCCGCGTACCTCTCCTTCGAGTACCAGCGGCGCCTCGGCCATGTCATCGACCTCGTCGCCCCGCCCGGACGCCCCCTGCACGCCGTGCACCTCGGGGGCGGCGCCTTCACCCTCGCCCGTTACGTCGCCGCCACCCGCCCCCGCTCCACCCAGCAGGTCGTCGAGCGTGACGCGTCCCTCGTCCAACTGGTGCGCCGGGAGCTGCCGTTGGACCCCACCGCCCGGATACGGGTGCGGGCGGCGGACGCGCGTGCGGGTCTGGCCAAGGTGCCGGACGGCTGGGCCGACCTTGTCATCGCCGACGTGTTCAGCGGCGCCCGTACGCCCGCCCACCTCACCTCGACCGAGTTCCTCGACGAGGTCCGCCGGGCTCTGAACCCCACCGGCGTGTACGCCGCCAATCTCGCCGACGGCCCGCCGCTCGCCCATCTGCGCGGCCAGATCGCCACCGCCGCCGCCCGCTTCCCCGAGCTCGCGCTCATCGCCGACCCGGCCGTGCTGCGCGGCAAGCGGTTCGGCAACGCGGTCCTGGTCGCCGCCGACCGCCCGCTGCCCATCGCCGACCTCACCCGCCGGGCCGCCTCCGACCCGCACCCCGCCCGCCTCGAACACGGCAAGCCGCTCACGGACTTCACCGGCGGGGCGGTTCCTGTCACGGACGAGGCGGCGGTGGCCTCCCCGGCCCCGCCGCCCTCGGTGTTCCGCTGACCAGGTACTCAGGTCAGTAGGTGCCCACTTCGACATGCGGGGGCCCGTCGTGCCAGTTGCAGAACACCGACACCCGGTCCGTGTCCTTGGCGAACTCCACCCGGATCCACGTCTGCGTCTTCCACACCTGCATCGACCAGCCGGTCCCGGGCGTCGCCGAGACGAGCGTCGCGTCGGCCTTCCCGAGGTCGAACACCGCCCGCCCGCCGTCGGTGTCGTAGGCCTTGATCTGCCCGGAGGCGGTGGGCGACGGGGACGCGACGGGGCTCGTCGGCGGCTTCGGCGCCTTCGGCGAGGGGGCGGGCATGCGGCGGGCCGGGGACGCGGTGTGCGACGCGCTCGCCGACGGGGACGGCGGCTTGGATGTCGAGGACGCCAGGGGCTTCGAGCCCTGCGTGGTCGCGCCGGGCGCCGTGATGGGCAGGGCGCGCGGCGGGTCGTACGCCGTCCCCGCCATCACCGTGTGGACACCCCACCACGACAGCGTGACCGCCGCGCCCGTGGCGAGCGACCAAGCCAGTACGTGTACGAGTCCGCGGAGCATCGCGGGCCATACTGCCTCACGCGTCCCACGGGCCGCACCCGGTCCGAGTTATCCACAGGCGGGGGACCCCCATCCGCGCATGGCGTACGGTGCGGCGCATGGCAAGTGTGCTCGTGGTCGAGGACGACCAGTTCGTACGCTCGGCGCTCATCCGGCATCTGACCGACGCCTCGCACACCGTGCGCAGTGTCGCTACGGCACTGGAGGCGCTGCGCGAGGTCGCCCACCTCCGATTCGACGTGGTCATCCTGGACCTCGGCCTGCCCGATCTGGACGGCTCCGAGGCCCTCAAGATGCTGCGCGGCATCACCGACGTGCCTGTCATCATCGCCACCGCGCGCGACGACGAGACGGAGATCGTGCGCCTGCTGAACGCCGGGGCGGACGACTACCTCACCAAGCCCTTCTCCGTCGAGCACCTCTCGGCCCGGATCGCTGCCGTCCTGCGCCGCTCCCGTGCCACCGCCACGGACGCCCCGCCGTCCACCGTCATCCGCGTCGGCGGCCTGACCGTCGACCCGCTGCGCCGCCAGGCCGAACTGGACGGCGTACGGCTCGACCTCACCCGCCGCGAGTTCGACCTGCTCGCCTTCCTGGCCGGCCGGCCCGGCGTGGTCGTGGCCCGCAGGGAACTCCTCGCCGAGGTCTGGCAGCAGGCCTACGGCGACGACCAGACCATCGACGTCCATCTGTCCTGGCTGCGCCGCAAGCTGGGCGAGACGGCCGCCCGGCCGCGCTATCTGCACACCCTGCGCGGCGTCGGCGTGAAGCTGGAGCCGCCCGGCGGAGCGGAGCCGCCGCGATGAGGTGGGCACTGGTCAAGGTCTGTCTGGCGGTCACCACGATGGTCGTGGTCGCCTTCGCCGTCCCCCTCGGCCTCGTCATCAAGGAGATGGCTCGCGACCGCGCCTTCTCCAGCGCCGAGCGCGAGGCCGCGGCCGTCGCACCGGCGCTGTCCATCACCACCGACCGCGACAAGCTGGAGCGAGTGGTCGCCTCCGCGGGCTCCGACTCCGGGATGGCCGTGCATATACCGGCCGTCGACACCGCCGCGGCCGTCGACCTCGGCCGGCAGCGCGCCGCCGACCGCGACATCGCGACCGTACGGAAGCTGGGCCGCGCCTCCACCACGGCGGTGCCCGGCGGCTCCACGCTGCTTCAGCCGGTCGCCCTCAGCTCGGGCGCGATCGCGGTCGTCGAGGTGTACGTCCCCGAGTCCGAGGTCAGCAACGGCGTCGGCACGGCCTGGGCGGTCCTCGCGGCGGTCGGGGTCGCGCTGACCGTGGGCTCCGTCGCCGTCGCCGACCGGCTGGGCGTGCGGATGGTGCAGCCCGCGCAGCGGCTCGTCGAGGGTGCGCACGAACTGGGGGAGGGGAAGCTCGGCGCACGGGTGCCGGAGGAGGGGCCGAACGAACTCCGGCTGGCCGCAGTCGCGTTCAACTCGATGGCCGACCAGGTCGTCCAACTCCTCGCGAACGAACGGGAGCTGGCGGCCGACCTGTCCCACCGCCTGCGTACGCCCCTGACCGTGCTGCGCCTCAACGCGGCCTCTCTGGGCGACGGTCCGGCCGCCGACCAGACCCGGGCTGCGGTCGCGCAGCTGGAACGCGAGGTCGACACCATCATCCGTACGGCCCGGGACGCCAAGCCGCAGACGGCCGCCGCGGGACCGGGCGCCGGATGCGACGCGGCCGAGGTCGTCCGCGAACGCATGGGCTTCTGGTCCGCGCTCGCCGAGGACGAGGGCCGCAAATGGCGGGTGGCCGGCGTGGACCGGCCGGTGCGCATACCCGTGGCCCGCGCCGATCTGGCCGCCGCGCTCGACGCGCTCCTCGGCAATGTCTTCCGGCACACGGCCGAGGGCACGGCCTTCGCCGTGGACGTGCACAACGGCGAAGACGCGGTGATCGTGCTCGTCTCGGACGCGGGCCCGGGCATCCCCGATCCGGCCGCCGCGATGGCCCGCGGCCGCGGCTCCGGCCACGACGGCTCGACCGGCCTCGGCCTGGACATCGTGCGTCGGCTCGCCGAGTCGACCGGCGGGGACGTACGGATCGGCTCCTCGGTGCTCGGCGGGACCGAGGTGCGCATCTGGATCCAGCTGGACGGCCGCGAGCCGGTGCGCAGGGGGCATCGAGGAGCCGTACGCCGCCGCCGTACCGGCAAATTGGTCTCTACCTTTAACCGCTCCCGATCCCTTCCTTAAGTGCACCCTAAGATCCCCAACGGCCGCCCCTATCAAGACGTTTGTCCGATTCCCGGTCGCTAGCGTGCTGCCGCACCCCACCCCCGTGAGCAGCGAAGGCAGGCACGCGCATGAGCACGCACCGGCGCAGGATCAGTGGCAGGAACAAGGCGATAGGCGGACTGGTCGCCGCGGCCGTCGTCGGTGGCGGCGCGGTCCTGCTCACCGGCACCGCGCAGGCGGCGGGCATCGGCGCCGCGTACACCAAGACCAGCGACTGGTCGACGGGTTACACCGCGCAGTACGTCGTCATGAACAACAGCGGTCAGCGAGAGGCGGACTGGACGCTGGAGTTCGACCTGCCGGCGGGCTCGAAGCTCAGCTCGCTGTGGAACGGCGAGTCGAGCGTGAGCGGCCGGCACGTCACCGTGAAACCGCCGAAGTGGGACACCGACGGCCTGGCCGCGGGCGAGTCGGTCACCATCGGCTTCGTCGTGAACGGTTCGGGCGACCCGACGGCCTGTCTCATCGACAACGCGAAGTGCTCCGCGGACGACGGTGCGACGCCGGAACCGAGCGGCCGCCCGACCAGCTCACCGACCCCGAGCCCGACCTCGACCCCGACGAAGACGGCGACCCCGACCCCGACCCCCACGCCCACCCCTTCGGGAAGCACGGGCACGGGTACGCCCACCGGCGCGGGCTTCGCGCCGTACGTCGACACGTCCCTCTACCCTGCCTTCGACCTCCTCGCGAGCGCCGACGCGACCGGCGTCAAGAACTACAACCTCGCCTTCATCACCGACGGCGGCGGCGGCTGCACGCCGAAGTGGGGCGGCGTGAGCGACCTGAACAGCGACGGCGTGGCGGCCCAGATCGGCGCCCTGCGCGCCAAGGGCGGCGACGTGCGCGTCTCCTTCGGCGGCGCGTCCGGCTCCGAACTCGCCACGACCTGCTCCTCGGCGGACGCGCTGGCGACGGCGTACGGCAAGGTCGTCGACGCGTACAAGCTCACCAAGGTCGACTTCGACGTGGAGGGCGGCGCGCTGCCCAACACGACGGCGAACACGCGCCGAGCCCAGGCCATAGCCAAACTCCAGGCCCAACACCCCGGCCTGGACGTCTCCTTCACGCTTCCGGTGATGCCGGAGGGCCTGACCCAGGACGGCGTGAACCTGCTGTCGAACGCCAAGTCCAACGGCGTGAGGACCAGCACGGTCAACATCATGGCGATGGACTACGGCGCCTCGTACAGCGGCGACATGGGCGCGTACGCCGAGCAGGCCGCGACAGCCACGCAGGCGCAGGTCAAGAGCGTGCTGGGCCTGTCGGACGCGGCCGCCTGGAAGACGGTGGCGGTCACCCCGATGATCGGCGTGAACGACGTCTCCTCCGAGATCTTCAAGGTCGACGACGCCACCCAGCTGGTGAACTTCGCCAAGTCCAAGGGCCTCGGCGGGCTGTCGATGTGGTCCGCGGGTCGCGACAAGCAGTGCGCCGGCGGCCCCAAGCCCTCGGCCGACCCCACGTGCAGCTCCATCACCCAGGACGCGTTCGCGTTCTCGAAGGCGTTCAACGCGTTCAACTGAGCCACTCTCGAAACCCGGCGGAACGGATCCGTACCGCTGGCTGCAGGGCAGGCCGTGGGCGGGCAAGACGGCACTGGCGGCCTGGTTCGCGCTCCATCCGCCGCGCGGGGTCGTGCGGGCCTGTGGCCACACGACCCGGACATGGCGGGTCGACTGGTGGACGACGTGCTCCACGGCATGCGCAGTGATCCCGTGTTGCCTGTCGCACGGCTGCTCGTCGCCGCCGGGCTCCACGACGGTGGACGCAGTGCGCGCCTCGCACGGCTCCTCTCGGTACCTGGCTCGACCGGACCCTGACCGTCTCGACCGCCAAGGAGCTGTTCCAGGACGGGTGACCCGGTGAGCAGCGGGGCACGGCACGTCCCCTCCATGTGAGCGTGCCGCGCCCCGTCCCTCCCCCGACTCGGCCCCCTGTCCCGAGCCCGGCTACTCGCCCTCGACCTCCGGCAGCGTCCCCGTCCGGGCCGCCTGCGCGTACCAGCGGGCGCTCGACTTCGGGGTGCGGGCCAGCGTCGCGTAGTCCACGTACACCGCGCCGAAGCGCTTCTCGTAGCCGTACGCCCATTCGAAGTTGTCCATCAGGGACCACAGGTAGTAGCCGCGCACGTCCGCGCCGTCCGCGATGGCCCGGCGGACCGCCGACAGGTGGCCGTGCAGGTACGCGATGCGCTCCGGGTCGTGCACGGTGCCGTCCGGGTCGGGCTTGTCGTCGTAGGCCGCGCCGTTCTCGGTGATGTACAGCGCCAGGCCCGGCGCCTCCCGCGAGTACCGCATGATCAGCTCGTGCAGGCCCGTCGGGTCGATCGTCCAGCCCATCTCCGTGCGCTCGCCCGGCGTCTGGTGGAAGGCGACGTCGTCGGCCGAAGGCCAGGGGGAGTGGTCGCTCGCCCCGTGCCCGTCCGCGCGCTTGGTCGCCGCGTCCGCGTCCGTGTCGACCGCCGACACCAGAGCCGGCGTGTAGTAGTTGAGGCCCAGCGCGTCGAGCGGCTGGTGGATCGCGCGCAGGTCGCCGTCGAGGACGTACGACCAGTCCGTGACCGACGACGTGGCCGTGAACAGCGTCGCCGGGTACGCGCCGTGCAGCATCGGGCCGTGGAAGACTCCGTTGGCCAGGTCGTCGATGCGCTGTCCCGCCGCCAGGTCCGCCGGGCTCTGCGACACCGTGCGCACCACCGAGGAGTTGAGGCTCACCGCGATCGAGTTGCGCGACGGCATCACCGAGCGCAGGGCCGAAGTGCCGAGCCCGTGCGCCAGGTTGAGGTGGTGCGCGGCCCGCAGCGACGCGAGCGGGTCCGTACGGCCCGGCGCGTGCACCCCGGAGCCGTAGCCCAGGAACGCGCTGCACCACGGCTCGTTCAGCGTGATCCACTGCTCCACGCGGTCCCCGAGCGCCTCGCCGACCATCTGCGCGTACTCCGCGAAACGGTACGCCGTGTCCCGCTCCGGCCAGCCGCCCGCGTCCTCCAGCTCCTGCGGCAGGTCCCAGTGATAGAGGGTGACGGCCGGCTTGATGCCGTGCTCGAGGAGCTCGTCCACCAGACGGCGGTAGAAGTCCAGACCCACCTGCACGGCCGGTCCCCGGCCCGTCGGCTGCACCCGCGACCAGGAGATCGAGAACCGGTACGCGGAAAGGTCCAGCTCCGCCATCAGCGCCACGTCGTCGCGGTAGCGGTGGTAGTGGTCGACAGCGATGTCACCGGTCTCGCCGCCTGCCGTCCTGCCCGGCGTATGGCTGAAGGTGTCCCAGATCGACGGGGTGCGCCCGTCCTCCCGCACCGCCCCCTCGATCTGGTACGCGGAGGTCGCGGCGCCCCAGAGGAAGGCGGGAGGAAAGGTCACGGGGGTAACGGAGTCAGGCATGGAAGCGCTCCCAAAAGTGGTCGTGGAGACCGAAGAGGGGTGGGGAGAAGAGGGGGAAGGGGAGAAAAGGAGGGGGAGGGCCGGGGCGGCGGTGACCCGGCCCTGAAGGGCTGCCCGAGCGGGGAAGCGGCGCGGGGAGGCCGGAGGCCCGGACGCGGTCAGCCCTTGATCGCGCCCTGCATGATCCCGCCCACGATCTGCCTGCCGAACAGGAGGAACGCGACGAGCAGGGGCAGCGTGCCGAGCAGCGCGCCCGCCATGATCACCGCCTGGTCAGGCACATAGCCGGTGCCCAGGGAGTTGAGCGCGACCTGCACGGTCGGGTTCTGCTGGTTGAGGGCGATGATCGGCCACAGGAAGTCGTTCCACGCGAACACGAACGTCAGCAGACCGAGCACGGCCATCGCCGGACGCGCCGCCGGGAAGACGACGTGCCAGACGATCCTGAGGCTGCTCGCCCCGTCCACCCGGGCCGCCTCGATCAGCTCCGTCGGCAGCGCCTGCACCAGGTACTGCCGCATGAAGAACGTGCCGAACGCGGTCACCAGGCTCGGCAGGATCACCGTCTGAAGCTGGTTCGACCAGCCGAGGTCCGACATCCACAGATACAGCGGTACGACCGCCAGCTGCGGTGGGATCATCATCGTGCCGATCGTCAGCAGCAGCAGAAGCCCGGAGAAGCGGAACCGCAGCTTGGCGAAGGCGAAGCCGGCGAGCGTCGCGAACAGGACCGTACTGATGGTGATCGTGCCCGCCACGAACGTCGAGTTGACCATCGCGGTGCCGAGGCCGGCCTGGTCCCACGCGGTCTCGAGGTTCTTGAACAGGTTCCCGCCGAACCACAGCGGCGGCGGGGTCTGCGCGAGACGCCGGTCGTTGCGCGAGGCCGCGATGGCCGTCCACACCAGCGGCGCCAGCGAGATCAGCGCGAACACCGTCAGGACGACATAGGTGACGGGACCCGCGTACAGCTGTTTGCCCGCGCCCATCAGCCGGCGGCGCCCGGTCTTCCCGACCTTCGATGTCTGCGGCAGGGTCAGTTCACTGGTGGTCATTGGGACTTCCTCAGCCGTCGGGTGATCAGCAGATTGACCGCGGCGATGATCAGCAGGATCAGGAACATCGACCAGGCGATCGCGGAGGCCTTGCCGAGGTTGCCGATGATCCAGCCCTGGTCGTACATGTACAGACCTAGCGTCTGGTACTGGTGCTCGGAGCCGCCCTTCGACCCGCTGACCCCGCCGAACAGCAGCGGCTCACCGAAGAGCTGGGTCGCGCCGATGGTGGAGACGACCACCGTGAACAGGATCGTCGGCCGCAGCTGCGGGACGGTCACGTGCCGGAACTGCTGCCAGCGGTTGGCCCCGTCGATCGCCGCCGACTCGTACAGATCGGCCGGGATCGCCTGCATCGCCGCCAGATAGATCAGCGCGTTGTAGCCCGTCCACCGCCAGATCACGATCGAGGACACCGCGAACTGCGAACCCCAGTCCGACTCACGCCAGTTGATCGGATCCACCCCGACGAAGTGCAGGATCCAGTTGACCATGCCGCCGTCCCACGAGTACAGCAGCGTGAAGACGAGCGTCGCCGCCGCCACGGAGGTGGCGTACGGGGTGAGCATCACGACCCGCCAGACGGTGGAGCCCCGCAACTTGTAGTTGAGCAGGTGCGCCAGCCAGATCGCCGCCATCAGCTGCGGCACGGTAGAGATCAGGCCGATGGTGAAGGTGTTCGTGAGGGCGTTCCAGAAGAAGTCCGAGGACAACAGGTTCTTGTAGTTGTCCAGGCCCGCCCAGGTCTGGGTGTCCAGCGCGGACAGCTGCACGTTGTGCAGCGAGTACCAGGCCGTGTAGAGCAGCGGGACCAGTGTGAAGGCCCCGAACAGGATGAAGAACGGGGCGACGAACGCGTACGGCGACGCCTTCATGTCCCAGCGGTACAGCCGCCGGCGCCAGGAGTCGGCGCCCGGCGGCGCACCGCGACCTTGAGCGCCCCCCGCCGCGCCCGGCTGATTGCCGGGCGCGGCGTCGGCGCTCGACGCGGGTTGCGCGAGAGCCTGCTTGGAGCTGGTCACTGGCCGAGCACGTCCTTGATCTCCTTGCTGGCGGCGTCCCAGCCCTGAGCGGGCGTCTTGCCCTTCTGCTCGACCTGGAGGATGCCGATGTCGGTGATCGCGGTGCCGATCGGCTGGTCCTTGACGCCGAAGTACTGCGTCGGGATGGTGTTCGCCGAGTCGGAGAAGATCTGCGTGATCGGGGCCCCGGAGAAGTACGCCGTGGTGTCGGCGGCCGGCGTCAGGTTCGCGTACGCCGACGGCGTCGACGGGAAGCTCGCCTGCTTGGCGAAGACCTTCGCCTGCTGCTCGGGCGCGGTCAGCCACTTGGCCAGGGCGACGGCCTCCTTCTGGTGCTTGCTCGCCGTCGGCACGCCGAGGAACGAACCGCCCCAGTTGGCCGCGGTCGGCGCAGCCGCCACGTCCCACTTGCCCTTGCCGGAGTCACCGGACTTCTGCTCGATGTAGCCGATCATCCAGGCCGGGCAGGCGACGGTGGCGAAGGTGCCGTTCGCGTAGCCCTGGTCCCACGTCGGGTCGAACTGCTTCAGCTTCGCCGACATGTTGCTGGTCGCCACCTCCATGGCGGCGTTCCACGCGTTCTTCACGCCCGTGGACTTGTCCCAGATGACGTTGCCGTCCTTGTCGTAGTAACGCTGGTCCTGACCACCGAGGGCCGCGTTGTAGACGGAGGAGGCCGAGTCCACGAACTTGGTGCCCTTGGGCGCCTTCTTCATGTACTCCTTGCCGAGGTCGACGTACTTGGTCCAGTCGCCCTTCCACTGCGCGGCGAGCTTGGTCCGGTCGGTCTCGAGCCCGGCCTTCTGGAACAGGTCCTTGCGGTAGCAGATCGCCATCGGGCCGATGTCCGTACCGAGCCCGATCGTCTTGCCGTCCTTGGTGGTGGCCTGGGCGAGCTTCCAGTCCAGCCACTGGGACTTGTCGACGTCCTTGCCGAGGTCCACGAACTTGTCCGCCTGCGTCTGGACGGCCTCGGTGATGTTGCCGACCTCGATCGCCTGGACGTCGTCGGTGCCGGAGCCGGCCTGGAGGCGGGTGAGGACCTTCGGCCAGTAGACGTCGGTACGAGTGGTGACGTTCTCCTTGATGTTGATGTCCGGGTGCAGCTTCATGTACTCGTCGTAGAGGCCGGCCTGCTTGTAGCCGAAGACGCCGAAGGTACCGATGGTCAGAGTGGTCTTCCCGTTGGCGTTGCCGCCACCGGTGTCCGACGAGCCGTCGTCCGGGTCGCTGGAGCAACCGGCCAGCAGCCCCGTGGCCAGCGCGGCGACGACCGCGACAGTCGCCAGCCTGCGGGACCGGCGGGTACTCGTGCGCATTGCGTCCTCCTGTTGCCTGACGTGCCGACCCCCCGGCCAACTGCACTGTTGGGCCCGTTGTTACTCGCTGCGGCTCGGGCGGGGAACGTGCGGGATGTGTATGTGTCAGGTACTGTGGGAGCGCTCCCACCAGTGATGTGTTGAAGGGTCGTCGGTTCCGGCGGGGGTGTCAAGGGAGCGGACGCGGAGATATGCGTTCAGTTATCTGCCTGTTAGCTAACGCCGGTTGGTGGCCTGGGGGACCCGCGAGGAACCACCTCAACACACGGGACTGTTAGATTCCAGGCCAGCCGCCCTGCGGCGGTGCACGTTGCGGTCGAGTGAACGGTCGATGGAGGCGGAGCCCATGGCAAGCCACGGAACGCGGGGCCGGAGTGGCCGTCGGCCCACGCTGGAAGAGGTCGCCGCCCGCGCCGGAGTGGGCCGTGGCACTGTCTCGCGCGTGATCAACGGGTCGCCCCGGGTCAGCGACGCGACCCGCGCGGCCGTCGAGGCGGCGGTCGAGGAACTCGGCTACGTCCCCAACACCGCGGCCCGCGCCCTCGCCGCCAACCGCACGGACGCCATCGCCCTCGTCGTCCCCGAACCCGAGACCCGCTTCTTCGCGGAACCGTACTTCTCGGACATGCTGCGCGGTGTCGGCGCCGAACTCTCCGACACCGAGATGCAGCTGCTGCTGATCTTCGCGGGCAGCGACCGGGAGCGGCAGCGGCTGGCGCAGTACCTGGCGGCGCACCGGGTCGACGGCGTCCTGCTGGTCTCCGTCCACGCGGACGACCCGCTGCCCGATCTGCTGGCGCAGCTGGAGATCCCGGCGGTGATCAGCGGCCCGCGCTCGGCGGCGGAGACGCTCACCTCGGTCGACTCGGACAACTACGGCGGCGGCCGCTCGGCCGTCGAGCACCTCTTCGCCCACGGCCGCCGCACGATCGCGCACATCACCGGCCGCCTCGACGTGTACGGTGCCCAGCAGCGCGTCGCCGGCTACCGCGACGCCCTGCGCGACGTGGGGTACCCGGTGGACGAACTCCTCATCGAGCCGGGCGACTTCACCGAGGAGGGCGGCCGCCGCGCGATGACCAGGCTGCTGGAGCGCGACCCGGCCCTGGACGCGGTGTTCGCCGGCTCGGACGTCACCGCGGCCGGCGCCCGGCAGGTGCTGCGCGAGGCGGGCCGCCGCATCCCCGCCGACGTGGCCCTGGTCGGCTACGACGACTCGGCGATAGCCCGCCACATGGACCCGCCCCTGACCAGCGTCCGCCAGCCGATCGAGGAGATGGGCCGCGCGATGCTCGACCTGCTCCTGGAGGAGATCGCCGACAGCCGCCCGCCCGCGTCCAGGGGGCTGGAGCGGCGGCATGTGGTGTTGGCTACGGAGCTGGTGGCGCGGGCGTCGTCGTGACGCCCGGCCCCGTCGGGGGCAACGAGAAAGCCGGTGACCTCGTCCTTCGACGAAGTCACCGGCTGACTATTGAGGGTGAGTGACGGGACTTGAACCCGCGACCACCTGGACCACAACCAGGTGCTCTACCAACTGAGCTACACCCACCATGACCGGCAGTTGGACTGCGTGGTCTTCCCGACCGGCCGAGAAAAAGTGTACAGGGTCCGAAGGGGTGCTCGCGCACGGCTTTTACGGCGCGCCTCCGCGGCTGCCGCTCAGGCCTGCTGAGCAGGCAGGACGTGCTTGGCGGCGATCGTCCTCGCGGTCTCCGAGTCGGGGCCGGGCTGGGGTACGAAGATGGCCTCGCGGTAGTAGCGCAGCTCCGCGATCGACTCGCGGATGTCGGCGAGGGCGCGGTGGTTGCCGTTCTTCTCCGGGCTGTTGAAGTAGGCCCGCGGGTACCAGCGCCGGGCCAGCTCCTTGATGGAGGACACGTCAACGATCCGGTAGTGGAGGTAGTCCTCCAGGGTCGGCATGTCCCGCAGCAGGAAGCCGCGGTCTGTGCTGACGGAGTTGCCGCACAAGGGGGCCTTGCCGGGCTCCTTCACGTGCTCCCGCACGTACGCCAGGACCTGCGCCTCCGCGTCGGCCAGCGTCGTGCCGCCGGCCAGCTCGTCGAGCAGCCCGGACGACGTGTGCATCTGACGCACCACCTCCGGCATCGTCTCCAGCGCCGAGTCGGGTGGACGGATGACGATGTCCACCCCCTCGCCGAGTACGTTCAGCTCGGAGTCGGTGACCAGCGCGGCCACCTCGATGAGCGCGTCGTCGGACAGCGAGAGTCCTGTCATCTCGCAGTCGATCCACACCATGCGATCGTTCATATGTCTAACCTTACGGCGCGGTGACGCCGGCTGAGCCGACCGTGCGGTGACCTTGTGAGTGGGGTTGCCCGGACAGGCCGGGGTGAGGGAGTGGCCGGGGCCCGAGGTGGATGCCTCGGGCCCCGGCGCCGTCACGTGCCCGTTCGTGGGCCCGGCAGGCTGGCTCTGCTCGTCACGTACGGGTCCGGTGACAGGCTCATCGCCGCGGCCGTGCGGCGGCTCTGCATCGGTACCGCGCTCTCCGGGTGCAGCAGGGGCGGCGCGCCGACTCCGCCCGGCAGGCCGGGGGACGTACCGGACTGCATCGCCGCAGGCTCGCCGTCGCCGGGTTTCTCACTCTGCGGGCGGCGTGCCCGGTACGCGGCGCGGTAGGCCGCCGGGGACGAACCCAGCTGGCGCCGGAAGTGGCCGCGCAGTGCCACCGGGGAGCGGAAGCCGCAGCGACCCGCGACCTCGTCCACCGAGTAGTCCGACGTCTCCAGGAGGCGTTGCGCCTGGAGCACACGCTGCGTGATCAGCCACTGCAGCGGCGCGCTTCCGGTCAGCGAGCGGAAGCGGCGGTCGAACGTACGGCGGCTCATGTACGCGCGCGCGGCCAGCGTCTCCACGTCGAACTGCTCGTGAAGATGCTCCAGCGCCCAGGCGACGACCTCGGCCAGCGGGTCGGCGCCGATCTCCTCTGGTAAAGACCTGTCGAGGTAGCGCTCCTGACCGCCGCTGCGGCGCGGCGGTACCACCAGGCGCCGGGCGAGCGCGCCCGCCGCCTCGTTGCCGTGGTCCGTGCGCACAATGTGGAGACAGAGGTCGATTCCGGCCGCGGTACCGGCGGAGGTCAGGACGTCGCCGTCGTCCACGAAGAGTTCTCGTGGATCGACGTGCACCGACGGGTAGCGCTTGGCCAGCGTCGGCGCGTACATCCAGTGCGTCGTGGCGGGGCGGCCGTCCAGCAGGCCCGCCGCGGCCAGCACGAAGGCGCCGGTGCACAGGCCTACGATGCGGGCGCCCTCCTCGTGCGCCCGGCGTAGTGCGTCGAGCGCCTCCTCCGGTGGCGGTGAGGTGATCGAGCGCCAGGCCGGCACGACGACCGTGCCCGCGCGCGAGATCGCTTCCAGCCCGTGCGGCGCGGTGAGTTCGAGGCCCCCTGTGGTCCGCAGCGGGCCTTCCTCACCGGCGGCCACCAGTAGTCGGTAGCGCGGTACCCCGGCGTCCTGGCGGTCGATCCCGAACACCGAAAGCGGTATGGAACTCTCGAAGATGGGGCCGCCGCTGAACAGCAGCACCGCGACGATCTCCTTGCGGCGTCGCCCGGACAGTTTCCGGGCCGCGGCTTCCGGCGTGGCAGTGGAGTCGTGGCTCATCCTGCTAAGCCCCCCTCGGTGGTCGCGGCTCCTCGGTTGTGTCGCTCCTGCACGTTTCCCCTTGGTCCTGCACGATTCCCCCGCCGTAAGACAGTCAAGATCGAATCTACTGGGTTCCGCGGGCCCGCGGTGACCAGTTCGACACGCGGCACATTGTCGACATGGCAACTTGGCGTGAAGCATTCGATCACGAAGCGTTGCACTCGCGGGCCGTGCAGGGAAGTGCGCCTCGTGGCAGTGGCTAAACCGCGTAGGGTGCGCAGGGTCTCCAGGGCCCTTTCCGTGCAGGTGGAACGGGGGTTGGGGGGTGGCTGGACCATGTCCCGCATGGTGTCCTGAAGTTGGCTGAAAACCAGTGGTCGTGTGCGCGGAAACCGGTCAGTCGACCGGTGCCCGATCCTCGGCCCGTTCCCGAATGTGACGTCCGCCTCTTCGGGAGCCCGCACGCTCGGAACGGCGCATGAGGAAGCAGCATGCGCCGGTCATGGCGGCCAGACCGAGGGCGGTGCCCGCGGCGCCGGCCGGCGAGGTGCCGTACCAGATCAGGACCATGGGGACGAGGACGCAGCTGAAGGCCGCCCAGCGGACCAGGTCGGTCACGGCGTCCGGTGCGCGACGCGGTTCGCTGGTGGGTCGTGGTCCGGACATGTCGTCACTCCCTGTCGCGCGCCCTGGGGTGGTGGCTCGCCGTGATCAACGCATGCTCGAGGGTTCGGTCACTGTACGGATCCGGCCGGATGCGCGTACCCGACGGAATCCTGTGCAAACCGCCTGTACGAAGCAGCGACCATTGCGTCACGGGCGCCTCTCGTGCATGCTCCGGGGAACCCCGACGGGCTCCCGGGACCTCCTCGTGGAGTGCGCACGGGATCTGGGCGAAGGAGGCGTGCCGCCGTACCCTTGGGGTATGGGGTTGGGAAGATGTTTCCCGGACACAGCTCCGCCGCACACTGTCGTCCCACCCACGAGGATCAAAACGCCGAGACACCCATGGCCGGTCACGAATTCTTCGAATCCCAGGACCGCAAGCGGCCGGTCGCCGACCCCACGGCGGCCGATCCCCTGGCGGCGGAAGAGTCACGCCATTCCTGCGATCCCGCCTTCAAGCACGGAGTGGTCGTCGGCTTCGACGGCTCCACCTCCAGTGAGCGCGCCCTCGCCTACGCGATCGGCATGGCCCACCGCTCCGGCTCGGGCCTGATCATCGTCCACGTCGCCAACCGGCTGCCCACCACGGTGTGGGCGGGGTGCGAACCACCGGTCTTCGTCGACGTGCCGGATCACCGCACCGAGGTCCTCGGGCTCGAACTCGCCTGTGCGGACTATCTGGCCGAAGTGCCCTGGATCCTCGTCGAGCGCGGCGGCGACATCTGCCACGAACTCGAAGAGGTGGGGCGAGAGTACGAGGCCGACGCGATCGTCGTCGGGTCCACCCACGGCATCGTCGGGCGGATTTTCGGCTCGGTCGCCGGGCGGCTCGCGAAGCGGGCCCAGCGCCCGGTCGTCGTCATTCCGTAACTCATCGTTGGCCCAGGTGACATGGCTCCCTGGCGGCGTCCGACTGTCCTTCCGAGCGACACAAATCTACTCGCGCGTAGGAGTGTTTGTGTCCTTGTGAAGGGCATATATCGGTCACCGCGCAGTTGCACTTTGCATGAAGGGAGCCCGCCGTGGACAACGACGTCTCTGCGGGAAGCACCACCACGGTCGTCGGCCGACTCGCCCTGGGGATCACCCTCTTGGCGTTCGGTCTCGGCCTGACCGACGTGATCGACGGCGTGGGGGCATCCGACGCCGTGTCACTGGCCCACTACGTAGGCGGCGTCGCACTCTTCGTCGCCGGTCTGTTCGCCTTCCGCGACCGCGACACGGCAACAGGTACGGCCTACTCGGCGCTCGGCGCCCTGTGGTTCACCTGGGCCGTCTCGGCCGGGGGCAACGCGTCCGCCAACGCGGCGGGGATGTTCCTACTCCTGTTCGCCCTCGTGACCCTCACCCTGACTCTCGCGGGCGGCGATCAGCTCACCCAGGGGACCTACGGGCTGTTCTGCGTCTCCCTCGTGCTCCTCGCCATCGGGCAGTTCGCGACCAACGACAGCCTCACGAAGGTCGGCGGCTGGGTCGCCGTGGCCGCCGGTGCGGTGGCCTGGTACGCGGCGACCGCGGCGCTGGCGCACTGGCCGACCGCGCTTTCCAAGCGGGCTGCGGGCCGGGGGGTGACGGCCGCCGGCTAATACGCAGCCGACGCCGGGGAGTTGGTCTTCCCCGGTGACTGTGAGCGGACCCCCCGTGGTTTGGTGGCACACGTGGGGGTCCGTTCTGTTGTCCGGCCCGCGCGGGTTTGTGGGAGCTGGTCGCGCCCGCGCGGCGGAGCGCAGGTCGATACAGCCCCGCGCCCCTTCGGGGGCGCTTATTCCACCGTTACCGACTTGGCGAGGTTCCGCGGCTTGTCGATGTCCCTTCCCAGGGTCAATGCCGTGTGGTAGGCGAGGAGTTGGAGGGGGATGCCCATCAGGATCGGGTCCAACTCGTCCTCGTTCTTGGGAACGACGATCGTCTGGTCGGCCTTCTCCTGGTCCTGGTGGGCCACCGCGAGGATCCGGCCGCTGCGGGCCTTGATCTCCTCCAGGGCGGCGCGGTTCTTCTCCAGGAGGTCGTCGTCGGGGACGATCGCGACCGTCGGCAGAGCAGGCTCGATCAGGGCCAGCGGACCGTGCTTCAGCTCCGAGGCGGGGTACGCCTCGGCGTGGATGTACGAGACCTCCTTGAGCTTCAAAGAGGCCTCGCGGGCCACCGGGTAGCCCCGGACGCGGCCGATGAAGAGCATCGAGCGGGCCTCGGCGTACTGCTCGGCCAGCTCCTTGATCTGCTCCTCCTGCTTGAGGATCTCGCTGATCTGCTCGGGCAGCCTTCGCAGGCCCTCGATGATCCGCTTGCCGTCCCGCACGGAGAGGTCACGGGTGCGGCCGAGGTGCAGGGCGAGCAGCGCGAAGGCGACCGTCGTGTTCGTGAAGCACTTGGTCGACACGACGCAGACCTCGGGTCCGGCGTGGACGTAGATGCCGCCGTCCGCCTCGCGGGCGATCGCCGAGCCCACCACGTTGACGACACCGAGGACCCGCGCGCCCTTGCGCTTCAGCTCCTGGACGGCGGCGAGGACGTCGTACGTCTCACCGGACTGGGAGACGGCGACGTAGAGGGTGTCGGGGTCCACGACGGCGTTGCGGTAGCGGAACTCGGAGGCCGGCTCGGCGTCCGCGGGGATGCGGGCCAGCTCCTCGATCATCTGGGCGCCGATCATGCCCGCGTGGTACGAGGTGCCGCAGCCGAGGATCTTGACGCGGCGGATCTGACGGGCCTCGCGGGCGTCCAGGTTGAGGCCGCCGAGGTGCACGGTGGAGAAGCGGTCGTCGATGCGCCCGCGCAGCACACGGTCCACGGCCTCGGCCTGCTCGTGGATCTCCTTGTGCATGTAGGTGTCGTGGCCGCCCATGTCGTACGACGCGGCCTCCCACTCCACCGTGGTCGGCTCGGCCGTGGTGCGGGTGCCCTCGGTGGTGTAGGTGCGGAAGTCGTCGGCCTTGAGGGTGGCCATCTCGCCGTCGTCGAGGGTGACTATCTGGCGGGTGTGGGTGACCAGCGCGGCGATGTCCGAGGCGACGAACATCTCCTTCTCGCCGATGCCGAGGACCACCGGGGAGCCGTTGCGGGCCACCACGATCCGGTCGGGGAAGTCGGCGTGCAGGACCGCGATGCCGTACGTGCCCTCGACGACGCGCAGCGTCTCGCGGACCTTGTCCTCGAGCTTCTCGGCCTGGGAGCGGGCGATCAGATGGGTGAGGACCTCGGTGTCGGTCTCGGAGAGGAACTCGACGCCGTCCGCCTCCAGCTTGCGGCGCAGGTCGGAGGCGTTGTCGATGATGCCGTTGTGGACGACGGCGACCTTGCCCTCGGCATCCATGTGCGGGTGGGCGTTCACGTCGGACGGGGCGCCGTGGGTGGCCCAGCGGGTGTGAGCGATACCGGTGGTGCCCTTGAAGCGCGCCGGGACCTTGGCCTCCAGGTCGCGCACCCGGCCCTTGGCCTTGACCATCTTCAGGCCGGCCGTCTTCGGCGAGGTGACGACGATGCCTGCGGAGTCGTAGCCGCGGTACTCCAGGCGCTGCAGGCCTTCGAGGAGGAGGGGGGCTACGTCACGCTTCCCGATGTATCCGACAATTCCGCACATATATAGGTATTCCTCAGCCGTAGACCATGCGGCGCAACTGTCGGAGCGTGAGCTCCGGCGGTGCCACCGCCCGGTATTTCAGGTCCGCCTCGATCCGCTCGAAGATCGTCGCGTTCACCAGGCCCTGAGTCTGGAGCTCGCGGTGGCGGCGACGGACGTAGTCCTCGGTCGTCTCGTCGAAGTAGGCGAGCACGTCCTGGATCACACGCAGCGCCTCGCCCCGGTTGAGGGTCGTGGACCGCGTCAGATGATCAACGAGTTCGTCGTGCACCCGGTAGATCCTGGGGTACCGGCGAAAGTTTCGCAAGGATCCTGCCCGATTTCGGGCAACTACCTGTTGAAACTCTTATGGGAGTCTGTTTGCGATCCGTCCATCCTGTGTCCTGTGTCTCGTTGACAACGTGAACGAGTTTCAGACGCCATGGACATTCCTCGCATGGGCGTACCCGACAAGCTGGCCGAGCGCATGAGCATGGCCGAGCAGCACGAGTACCTGCGCGCCAGATTCTCTCGGCGCACGATGATCAGAGGCGGCGCCGTCACGCTCGGCGCCGTCACCGGTGGCGCGTTCGTGGCGGGCGGGACCGCCCAGGCCGCCGTACCGACCCAGCGCACCGCCCCGGCCACCGAGACGGTCGACGGCGCGTACGTCGCCCCCTTCGGCCGCCACCTGGCCTACGGCAACGACCCGCGCACGGAGATCACCGTCTCCTGGCAGGTCCCGGTCGCGGTGAAGAAGCCCTTCATCCGCATCGGCGCCCGCCCCACGGACCTGTCCCGCAAGATCGACGCCGAGGTCCGCACCCTCTACACCCCGGCCGGCGTCGGCGCGAGCGGCAACCACACCCAGTACTACGTGCACGCCAAGCTCACCCACCTGCGCCCCGGCCAGACCTACTACTACGGCGTCGGCCACCAGGGCTTCGACCCCGCCGAGGCGCACCTTCTCGGCACCCTGGGCACCTTCACCACCGCCCCCGCCCACAAGGCCCCGTTCACCTTCACGGCCTTCGGCGACCAGGGCGTCAGCTACCACGCCCTGGCCAACGACAGCCTCATCCTCGGCCAGAACCCGGCCTTCCACCTGCACGCCGGCGACATCGCCTACGGCGACCCGGCCGGCCAGGGCAAGGCCGAGGACACCGGCTTCGACTCCCGCACCTGGGACCAGTTCCTGGCCCAGACCGAGTCGGTCGCCAAGCAGATCCCGTGGATGGTCTCGTACGGCAACCACGACATGGAGGCCTGGTACTCGCCGAACGGCTACGGCGGCGAGGAAGCCCGCTGGAGCCTCCCGGACAACGGCCCGGACAAGGCGAACCTGCCCGGCGTCTACTCCTTCGTCTACGGGAACACGGCGGTCATCTCCCTCGACCCCAACGACGTCTCCTTCGAGATCCCGGCGAACCTGGGCATCTCCGGCGGCACCCAGACCACATGGTTCGAGGCGCAGCTGAAGAAGTTCCGGGCCTCGAACGACATCGACTTCGTCATCGTGTTCTTCCACCACTGCGCGTACTGCACGTCCACGGCGCACGCCTCGGAGGGGGGCGTGCGACAGGAGTGGGTGCCGCTGTTCGAGAAGTACAACGTCGACCTCGTCATCAACGGTCACAACCACCAGTACGAGCGCACCGACGTCATCAAGGGCGACGCGGTCACCAAGAAGCTCCCGATCGGTGGCACGGCGTACCCCGAGACCGAGGGTGTCGTGTACGTCACGGCGGGCGCGGCCGGCCGCAGCCTGTACGCGTTCAGCGCTCCCGACTCCTACGAGGGCCACGAGAACGAGGTCGAGTCCGTCGCCTCCTTCATCAACCTCAAGGGCGGCAAGCAGAACGAGACTGTCGCCTGGTCCCGGGTCCGCTACCTGAACTACTCGTTCCTGCGCGTGGACGTCACGCCCGCGTCCAAGGGTCACTACACGACGCTGAAGGTCCAGGGCATCGCCGAGACCGGTGACCGGATCGACCACTTCACGGTGGCGCGCAAGGCGAAGTAGTCCGTCACGGGTGCGCTCCGGAAGGCCGGGCGCACACACAGCCCGCGAGCAGGCGGTCCTCAACATCCGTGTGAGGACCGCCTGCTTGTCGGTTCCGAACTCATCGGCTCTGCGGGAGAGTGGTCTCTACCATTTCCGAAGGGAGCGCATGTGAGACGGCACCACAGCACGACTCCCCGTATGGCCCGAATCCTCGGATCCCTGCTGCTCGTCGCCGCCGCGGGCGCGTTCACCGTCGCCGCGACACCGGCCTCGAAGCCCGCCGCCACCCCGCTCGACCAGGTGGTCCCGGCGCCCGCGTCGGTCACCCCGGGCGGATCGCCGTACCGGATCACCCATGAGGCGCGCATCCGCGTCCCCGACACCCGCGCAGCCCGCCAGGTCGGCGCCTATCTGGCGGACCTCCTGCGGCCCTCCACCGGCTACCCCCTGCCGGTGACGACCCGGGGCCCCGCCGACATACAACTCCGCCTCCAGCCCGGGAAGTTCGGCGCCGAGGGCTACCGGCTCGACAGCGGCCACGGCGGCGTCACCATCACCGCGAGCGCACCGGCCGGCCTCTTCCACGGCGTCCAGACCCTGCGCCAGCTGCTGCCCGCCTCCGTCGAGAAGAAGTCCGTACAGCCCGGCCCCTGGCTCGTGGCCGGCGGCACCGTCCAGGACACCCCGCGCTTCGCCTACCGCGGCGCGATGCTGGACGTCTCCCGGCACTTCTTCACCGTCGACCAGGTCAAGCGCTACATCGACGAGCTGGCCCTCTACAAGTTCAACGAGCTGCATCTCCACCTCAGTGACGACCAGGGCTGGCGCATCGCCATCGACTCCTGGCCACGCCTGGCCACGTACGGCGGCTCCACCCAGGTCGGCGGCGGCACCGGCGGCCACTACAGCAAGGCCGACTACCAGGAGATCGTCCGCTACGCCGCCTCCCGCTATCTGGAGGTCGTCCCGGAGATCGACATGCCGGGCCACACCAACGCGGCCCTGGCCTCCTACGCCGAGCTGAACTGCGACGGCGTCGCGCCCCCGCTCTACACCGGCACCGAGGTCGGCTTCAGCTCGCTGTGCGTGCCGAAGCAGATCACATACGACTTCGTAGACGACGTCATCCGCGAACTGGCCGCCCTGACCCCCGGCCGCTATCTCCACATCGGCGGCGACGAGGCGCACTCCACGAGTCACGCCGACTACGTCGCCTTCATGGACAAGGTGCAGCCGATCGTCGCCAAGTACGGCAAGACGGTGATCGGTTGGCACCAGCTGACCGGAGCGACTCCGGCCAAGGGCGCCCTCGCCCAGTACTGGGGCCTGGACGACACCAGCGCCGAGGAGAAGGCCCAGGTCGCGAAGGCGGCGCAGAACGGGACCGGGCTGATCCTTTCCCCGGCCGACCGGCTTTACCTCGACATGAAGTACACCGAGGACACGCCCCTCGGTCAGGACTGGGCAGGCCTCGTGGAGGTACGGCGGTCCTACGACTGGGATCCGGGCACCTACCTTGCCGGAGTCCCCGGTGCGGCCGTGCGGGGCGTCGAGGCGCCGCTGTGGACGGAGACCATCACCAAGTCCGCCGACATCGAGTACATGGCCTTCCCGCGCGTCGCGGGCGTGGCCGAGCTGGGCTGGTCCCCGGCGGCCACCCACGACTGGGACGCCTACAAGGTGCGGCTGGCCGCGCAGGGTCCGCGCTGGGAGGCGCGGGGCATGGCGTACTACCGCTCGCCGCAGGTGCCCTGGACGGACTGAGACACGGCTGACGGGCACCCCGGAGGACCTCACTCCGGGGTGCCCGTCCGGCTGAGGGGTCAGAACCCGGCGATGGGGTTCCGCAGGGTGCCGACCAGCTGGAGCGCGGCGGAGGGATCCGCCAGGTCCACCATCTGCCGGTTGTTGCGCAGCTGGAGCCGGTTGAGGCAGGACAGCGCGAACTCGGGGGCGAACATGTCGTACTCCCTGAATTTGTCGGCGAGTTCGGGCGCCGACTCCTGGTACGCGCGCGTGACCTCCGCGACCGTACGCCAGAAGTCGTCTTCGTCCAGGATCCCCTTGTCGGCGAGGATCGCGGCGAGGAAGCGGAAGAAGCAGTCGAAGACGTCCGTGAAGACCGACAGCAGCTTCTGGTCCTCAGGGACCTCGACCCGGATGCGCTGCACCTCCGGCGGCAGCACCGCGTCCGGGTCCATCACCACGATCTCCTCGGCGACGTCCTTGTAGATCGCGCGCTGTACGACACCGTCCTTCAGGACCAGGATGACGTTCTCGCCGTGCGGCATGAAGGCAAGGTCGTAGGCGTAGAAACTGTGCAGCAGCGGCGTGAAGTACGCCCGCAGATAGCGGCGCAGCCACTCCACCGGCGCCAGCCCCGACCGCTCGATCAACGCGCCGACGAAGGACGCGCCCTCGTGGTCGACGTGGAGGAGGGACGCCATGGTGGCGAGCGACTCGCCCTCTTCCAGTGAGGGCAACGGGCTCTCCCGCCACAGCGCGGCCAGCATCTTGCGGTACGGCGAGTAGCGGTCCGTGGCCGCCTCGTACTCCAGATGCCGATAGCCGACGGCGGCCCGCTCACGGATGATCGTCAGACCCGTCGGCTTCAGCACCGGGTCGCCCTCGATCAGCTGGGCCAGCCAGTCGTTGATCGCCGGGGTCGCCTCCATGTACGCGGCCGAAAGCCCCCGCATGAAGCCCATGTTGAGGACGGACAGGGCCGTTTTCACATAGTGCTTCCCGGGGTTCGAGCGGTTGAAGAAGGTTCGTATCGACTGCTGCGCCAGATACTCGTCGTCGCCCTCGCCCAGACAGACCAGGTACTGCCGGGCCACCTCGGCGGCGAAGGTGACCGTGAGCTTGTTCCACCACTGCCAGGGGTGGACGGGTATGAGGAGGTAGTCGGCGGGGTCCAGACCCTGGTCGCGCAGGACCCGGTCGAACCGCTCGACCGTCTCCGCGCCCAACTCCTGCCGCACGAACGACTCGTACTCGATCCCGGCCCCCGCAGTGAACGCGGCCCGCGAGCGGTGCGCGGCAAGCCACACCAGGCGGACCGGGCTCGCGGTCTCCGGGGCGTACGACAGGTACTCGTGGAGGCCGAAGCCGAGCCGCCCGTTGTTGGCGACGAAACAGGGATGGCCCTCGGTCATGCCGGTCTCGATCGCCTGGAAGCCGCTCTTCGCGAGGTCGGCGGAGGTGACCTGCGGCTTGGTGAGCTTGTAGCAGGTGCCGGAGAGGGTGGAGGAGATCTCCTCCAGGTAGACGGGCAGGATCTCGTCGCTCAGGCCCAGGGATTGGTGCAGCTCGATGAAGAAGTCCAGGGCGGCGAGGGGGAGTTGGCTGCCTTCGCGGTGGCGGCTGATCGACGCGGCATTTATTTGCCAGTGGTCGAGGGCGCGGCGGGTGGCGGTGAAGCGGTAGTGGCTGAGGCCGTCGTCGCTGCGGACGACGTACGCCTCCCCGTCCTCCTCCGGCGTGATCAGCCGTTCGTGCGCGAACTCGGCGAGCGCCTTGCGGATGAGCAGGCGGTTGGCGGTGTCCCAGCGCTCGGGGGAGAGGTGGGTCACGGCGTCGGCGAGGGTCATCAGGCTGCCACCGCCTTCTCGAAGCTCTCCCGCGTACAGAAGCTCAGCAACGCGTTCTTCTCCGGTTTCCGGATCTCCCGTTCGGGGACGAACCCGACGGCCTCGTTCAGGGCGTGCACCGCCTTGTTGCGCACGTCCGGCTCCACGACGACCCGTTCGGTCGCCGGGTCCTCGAAGAGGTGTGCCATGACGGCGGTGATGACGTCCTTGGTGAACCCGTGCACCGGGGTGTCCGTCGGCGGCACCAGGAAGTGCATGCCGACGTCGCCCGGCTCGGGCTCGTACAGCCCGACCAGCTCCCGGTGGGCCGGGTCGTACTGCTCCATCAGGAAGGCGGGCTCTCCGTCGAGCAGACCGAGCAGCGCGTGGTGGTGCTCGTCGGCCGCGATCTCCATGTAGGCCCGCTCGACGTCCTCCAGTTCCGCGTCCTGCATCATCCACAAGGCCGCCTTGGGGTGGGTGACCCAGCCGTGCAGCAACTCGGCGTCCTTGAGGGGGTCGAGGGGGCGGAAGGTGAAGGTCATACGGCGAACTCCTGGAACGCGATGGTCTTCTCGACCGGGTAGTACTCGGTGCCGAGCAGCTCGCGGATGATGCTGCTGTTGCGGTATGCCCCCATGCTCAGGTCGGGGCTGGTGATGCTGTGGGTGTGGACGCCGGCGTTCTGGAGGAAGACGCCGCGGCCCGTGAGGTCGATGGCGTAGTTGCGGGCGACGTCGAAGCGGCCGTGGCCGTCGAAGCGGAGGCGGTCGCGGATGGGGGCGAGGAAGGCCGGGGGCTCGTAGTGGTAGCCGGTGGCCAGGACCAGGCCCCCGGTGCGGATCTCGAAGTCCTTGTCCTGCTCGTCCTGGTGGAAGCCGAGGGTGTACGAGCCGTCCTCGTGACGGGTGCTGGCCAGCGAGGAGTTGGTGAGCAACCGGGTGGGGACGGGACGGTCGCCGCTCTCGACGTTCTTCTGGTAGAGCAGGTCGAAGATCGAGTCGATCAGGTCCGAGTTGATGCCCTTGAACAGGCCCTTCTGCTGCTTCTCCAGCCGGTAGCGGGTCTCCTCGGGCAGCGCGCGGAAGTAGTCGATGTAGTCCGGGGACGTCATCTCCAGCGTCAGCTTGCTGTATTCGAGGGGGAAGAAGCGCGGGGAGCGGGTGACCCAGTTGAGCTCGTAGCCGTGGACGTCGATCTCGGAGAGGAGTTCGTAGTAGATCTCGGCGGCGCTCTGTCCGCTGCCGACGATCGTGATCGACTTCCTGGCCTGCAGCTCCGCCTTGCGGTGCATGTACTGAGAGGTGTGGATGACGTCGCCGCCGAGGTCCCGGCACGCCTCGGGGACGAACGGGACCGTGCCCGTGCCGAGGACCAGGTGCCGGGCGTGATAGGTCTCGCCGGCCGCCGTCCGGACGACGTACAGCTCGTCCTCGTACGTCACCTCGGTGACCGTGGTGTCGAAGCGTACGCTGCTCAGCTTGCCGGCCGCCCAGCGGCAGTAGTCGTCGTACTCGATGCGGAGCGGGTAGAAGTTCTCGCGGATGTAGAACGAGTACAGACGGCCCTTCTCCTTCAGATAATTGACGAAGGAGTACGGCGACGTCGGGTCCGCCAGGGTGACCAGGTCCGACATGAACGGGGTCTGGAGGCGGGCGCCGTCCAGGAACATTCCGGCGTGCCACTCGAAGTCGGGCTTGGAGTCCAGGAAGACGCCGTCGAGTTCGGCGATCGGCTCGGTGAGGCAGGCGAGGCCGAGGTTGAAGGGGCCGAGCCCGATCCCCACGAAGTCGTGGGTGCGGTGCGGGGCTTCAGGACGCGCGGTCAAGGGACTCTCCCAGGTACTGCTCGGCGTGGCCGGCGATCAGGCCGAGGACGGCGGCGATGTCTTCCGTCGTCGTCTCGGGGTTGAGCAGGGTGAACTTCAGGTAGTGACGGCCGCCGACCTTGGTGCCCGCGACGACCGCGTCGCCAGAGGCGAACAGGGCCTTGCGCGTATACAGGTTGGCGCGGTCGATCTCCGCCGGGTCGGTGACGGCGGCAGGGATGTAGCGGAAGACGAGGGTGGACAGGGACGGCTCGACGACGACGTCGAAGCGGGGGTCGGCGGCGAGCAGCTGCCAACCCTCCCGCGCCAGGTCGCAGACCTCATCGAAGAGTTCGCCGATACCGTCGGCGCCCATCGTGCGCAGGGTCATCCACAGCTTGAGGGCGTCGAAGCGGCGGGTGGTCTGCAGGGACTTGTCGACCTGGTTGGGGATGCGCTCCTGCACCATGCGGCGCGGGTTGAGGTACTCCGCGTGGTAGGTGGCATGCCGGAGCGTGGAGGCGTCGCGGACCAGTACGGCGGACGAACTCACCGGCTGGAAGAAGGACTTGTGGTAGTCGACGGTGACGGAGTCGGCGCGGTCGATGCCGGCGATGCGGTCCCGGTACTTGAGCGAGGCGAGCAGTCCACAGCCGTAGGCGGCGTCCACGTGCAGCCACACCCCGTGCTGCGTGCACAGCTCGGAGATCTGGGGCAGCGGGTCGATGGAGCCGAAGTCGGTGGTGCCGGCCGTGGCGACGACCGCCATCGGGATCAGACCGTCCCGCCTGCAGCGCTCCAGCTCATGGGCGAGGGCGACGGTCTGCATGCGTTTGTCGTGGTCGACGGGGATGGACACCACGGAGTCGGGGGACAGGCCGAGCAGTTTCGCGGACTTCTTGACGCTGAAGTGGCTGACCTCGGAGGCGAAGATCCGCAGTTTGGCGAGCGAGGCCGGATATTCCCGCCCTTCCCGCCCTGGCTTCGCCTCCTCCCTCGCCAGCAGCAGCGCCTGGAGGTTGGACTGCGTGCCGCCGGAGGTGAACACGCCGTCGGCGGCGGGGCCGAGGCCGATGCGGGCGGCCGTCCAGTCGATCAGTTTGCGCTCGATGAGGGTGCCGCCGGCCGACTGGTCCCAGGTGTCGAGGGAGGAGTTGACCGCGGAGAGCACGGCCTCGCCGAGCACCGCGGGGATGACGACCGGGCAGTTGAGGTGGGCGAGGTAGCGGGGGTGGTGGAAGTAGACGGCGTCGCGGAGGTAGACGTCCTCCAACTCGTCCAGCACGGCCGTGGTGTCGTGCAGGGGCTGGTCGAGGTCGATCCGCTCGATGCCGGGAGTGAGGGCGTCGACCGTGACGCCGGTGAACGGACGGTCGGTGGTGGCAAGTTTGGCCGCCACCCGCTCGACTCCTTCGGTCACGGAGCGGCGATAGTGCTCCGCGGTGAGGTCATTGAGCAGGTGCGAGCGCATGTGGGAGTCCTCCGAGGGGACAGTCCGTGCGGGACGATTCAATTTAGGTAAGCCTAACCTAAGTAGTGCGACTCGGAAGCGCCGCCTCGCCGGTGTCCGTGATCACTCCTGCTCGCGCAACTGCTCCTCGCTGAGGCCGTGCCGCCAGTAGCCGACGAAGGTCACGCGCCGCCGGTCGATCCCACGCTCGCCGACGAGGTGCCGGCGCAGCTCCTTGACCCGCCCGGACTCGCCCGCGATCCAGACGTACGGCCGTTCGGCGAGCGGGAGTTGAGCGGCGCGTACGGCGTCCACGGCCATGGGGGACCCGTGGGCGCGCACGAGCCACGTGATGTCCGCTTCCGCCGTGGTGGCGAGGTCCTGGATGTCACCGGCGTGCGGCACCTCCAGCCACGCGACGGCGCGCAGACCGGCGGGCAGGGACTCGAGGATGGCGGAGGCGGCGGGTACGGCGGTCTCGTCGCCCCAGATGACGACGAGACCGGTGTCCTCGGGCGGCCGGAAGCGGATGGCGCGGTTGTCGGCGACGGCGGGACCGAGCAGCAGGACACGGGCACCGGCGGTGGCGCGGGAGGCCCAGTGGGAGGCGGGCCCTGCCGGGGCGTGCAGGACGAAGTCGATGTCGATCTCGTCGGGTTCGCGACGCAGGGCGCGGAGGGTGTACGAGCGCATGACGGCCCGTACGTGGTCGGGGAGTTCACGCCAGGCCGCCCACCACCCCTCACCCAGCTCAATGGGCACGACGGGCTCGCTCTGCCCCGGATGCGGCAGGAAGAGCGACAGCGACTGGTCGCGGCCGTGGGAGTGGAAGGCGTGCAGTTCGGGCCCGGTGAAGGTGACCCGGACGAGAGACGGGCCGAGCCGCCTCGTCCGTACGACCTGGAGGATGAAGAAACGGAACGGGGCGGCTACGGCCGTCGTCATGGTGAACCGACTCCTCAGCTGACCTTCTTGGCCCTTTCGATGGCCGCGGCGAGGTCCTCGAGCAGCGGGGCGCACTTGTCGTACGACAGGATCGGCTCGGGGTTGCGGGCGATGACCTGGCCGGCCTTGACCGCGGGCAGCTTCTTCCAGGTGCCCTCGGTGATGTCGGCGCGCTGGATGGCCGAGGTGCGGTTGTCCATCATGATGATGTCCGCGTCGTACTTGTCGACGTTCTCCCAGCTCAGCGACTCGTACCAGCCGCCGCCCTGGGCCTTCGCCTTCTCCGGGGGCTCGACGAAGTTCACGCCGAGGGCCTTGAAGTACTCCAGGTCGATGGAGAGGTTGGAGCCGGAGACGTAGAAGAGGTCCTGGCTCGCGGAACCGGCCAGCACCTTGATGCCGGGCTTGGCCTTGGCGGCGGCGCGCAGCCGGGCGGCCGCGTCCTCGAAGCGCTTCTTGGCCTCGGTGACCTTGGCCGAAGTGGTGTCTCCGCCAAGGGACTTGGCGAGAGCGAGCATGCGCTGGAGCGGTTCGGTCAGCTGGCGGTCGTAGACCGAGATGCCCACGCTCGGGGCGCCGACGGCCTCGATCTTCTTCTTCGACTCGTCCGGGACGTACCAGAGGGTGCCGATGTTGTCGAACATCGTGGAGACGAGCAGGTCGGGCGCGAGGGAGGCGTACTTCTCGATGTTGAACTGGCCCCACTCGTTGCCGAGGACGGTCACCTTGCTTACGTCCATGTCGCCCGCCTGGACGTCGGCCTTGCCGTCCTTGGTCGTCGTCGGGCCGAAGACGCCCTTGGTCTGGACGCCGTAGTCGTAGAGCGCGGCGGCGACACCGACGAACGCGACGATGTTCGAGGGGGTCTTGTCGGCCTTGGCGGTCTGGCCGCGGTCGTCCTTGAAGGTCCAGGGGCCGGACTTCGCCGCCTCCGTGCCCTTGCCGGAGTCGGCGCTTTTCCCGTTGTCGTCGCCGCAGGCCACGAGCGCGGCACCGAGACCGAGGGCGCCGCCCGCGGCGAGGATGCCGCGGCGGGTGAGATGGGTGGCACGGGCATTGGGCATGGGTATGACTGCTTTCGAACGGGGCGAAGCGCCCACCGGACAAGTTCGAAGGTAGGTTAGCCTAACCTCAGTAGCTGTCCAGGGGGTGGGGCGTGGCGCCGCGGTTCACGGGTGTGTGGCCGGAATGCGCCTTCGCCGAGTACTTCGACGTGACGATCGAACGCAAGGGCCGCCTCATCGACCGGCTCCACGAGACGGTCCGGCGCCGGAGCCGCGTATGACGCCCACGGCGGTCGAGCGCCTGCGGTCGAGCACACGCGCCTGGCACGACACCCTGGAGCGCACGCCGTTCGCCACGGCGGTGGTCGCGGGCGCTCTCCCGCTGGACCGGTACGTCGCCCAACTGGCCGCCTACCGCGAGGTCTTGGAGGTCCTCGAGGAGGAGCTGCGCAGAGCCACCTGCCGGCCCGTCACGTCGGTCTGGTCGACGGACCTGGTCAAACTCCCCCTGGTTGAGCGCGACTTGCGCTACTTCGGGGCGCTGGAGGCGGACACGGGAGTGGCGGCGAGGGAGTTCGCCCAGGAGATCCGGAGAACCGCCGAGGCCGTTCCCGAGGAACTACTGGGCTTCCTCTACGTCCTGGAGGGCTCCACCCTGGGCGCGATGATCCTGCGCCGCCACGTCACCGAGGCCTACGGCCTCACCGACCCCGAAGGCGTCGCCTACTACACCAGCGGCGACCGCACCCGCTGGACCTCCTTCACCGCCTGCCTGAACGAGGCCCTCACCTACCCCGACACCCAGACCCGCGTCCTTGCCGCCGCGGAGCGGACCTACCGGCACGTCGCCGCCGTCGCCGAGGAACTGTCCGTGGGCCTCACACGGATCAGCCCACCAGTCCCAACTCCCGAGCAATCAGCATCCGCTGAACCTCGCTCGTCCCCTCGCCGATCTCCAGGATCTTCGAGTCGCGCCACATACGGGCCACCGGGTACTCGTTCATGAAGCCGTAGCCGCCGTGGACCTGGGTGGCGTCGCGGGCGTTGTCCACCGCGATGGTGGAGGAGTAGAGCTTGGCCAGGGCCGCTTCCTTCTTGAAGGGTTCGCCGGCGACCAGGCGGGATGCTGCGTCGCGCCAGGCGAGGCGGGACGTGTGGGCCTTCATCTCCATGTCGGCGATCTTGAATTGGATGGCCTGGTTGGCGCCGATCGGGCGGCCGAAGGCCTGGCGTTCCTTCGCGTACTTCACCGACTCGTCCACGCAGCCCTGCGCCAGGCCGGTGGCGAGCGCCGCGATCGCGATGCGGCCCTCGTCGAGGATGCGGAGGAACTGCGCGTAGCCCCGGCCCTCCTCGCCCAGCAGGTTCGCCGCCGGGACCCGGACGTCCTGGAAGGACAGTTCACGCGTGTCGGACGCGTTCCAGCCGACCTTCGAGTACGGCGCCGCCACCGTGAAGCCCGGCGTGCCCGAGGGCACGATGATCGCTGAGATCTGCGGCCTGCCGTCCGGCTTGCGGCCCGTCACCGCCGTGACCGTCACCAGACCCGTGATGTCCGTGCCCGAGTTGGTGATGAAGCTCTTCGAGCCGTTGATCACCCATTCGTTCGTCTCCGAGTCCAGCCGGGCCGTCGTACGCGTCGCCCCGGCGTCGCTGCCGCCGTCCGGTTCCGTGAGGCCGAACGCGCCCAGGATCTCGCCCGCACACAGACGGGGGAGCCACTCGCGCTTCTGTTCCTCCGTACCGAAGAGGTGGATCGGCATCGCGCCCAGCGAGACCCCGGCCTCCAACGTGATCGCCACGGACGAGTCGACCCTCGCCAACTCCTCCAGCGCGATGCCCAGCGCCAGGTAGTCGCCGCCCATGCCGCCGTACTCCTCCGGGAACGGCAGCCCGAACAGGCCCATACGGCCCATCTCGCGGACGATCTCGTACGGGAACTCGTGCCGCTCGTAGAAGTCGCCGATCTTCGGCGCCACGACATCGTGCGCGAACTCCTGCACCGTGCGGCGGAGTTCCTCCAGCTCGGGGCTGAGACGGTGGTCCATGCTGATCACTGGTCCTTGTGGGAGAGAGCGCGGACGGTACGGGACGGGCTGGGCCGGCCCAGCTGTTCGGCCATCCACACGCTGGTGGCGGTCAGACGGCCGAGGTCGACCCCTGTCTCGATGCCGAGGCCCTGCAGCATCCACACGAGGTCTTCGGTGGCGAGGTTTCCGGTGGCGGACTTGGCGTACGGGCAGCCGCCGAGGCCTCCGGCGGAGGCGTCGATCGTCGTCACGCCGTGCTCCAGCGCCGCGTAGGTGTTGGCGAGCGCCTGGCCGTACGTGTCGTGGAAGTGCACGCCTATCACGTTGGTCTGTACCCCCTCCTCGTTGAGGAGGGAGAGGAGTTCGAGGACGTGCCCCGGGGTGGCGACGCCGATCGTGTCGCCCAGGCTCAGCTCGTCGCAGCCCATGTCCATCAGCGCCTTGCAGACCCTCACCACCTGGTGGAGGGGAACCGCGCCCTCCCACGGGTCGCCGAAGCACATCGACACATAGCCGCGCACGTGCACGCCCTCGTCCTTCGCGTGCCGTACCACCGGGTCGAACACGGCCAGCGACTCGTCCAGCGTGCGGTTGAGATTGGCCTTGGCGAAGGACTCCGTGGCGCTGGCGAAGACGGCCACCCGACGGGCGCCGAGCGCCAGAGCCCGGTCCAGGCCGCGGCGGTTGGGGACCAGCACTGGGAGGGCCACCTCGCGGAGGTCGCTGACCTGCGGGAACAACTCCTCCGCGTCCGCCAGTTGGGGCACCCACTTGGGGTGGACGAAGCTCGTCGCCTCGATCGTCGTCAGGCCCGCGTCGGCCAGCCTGTGGATGAACTCGGCCTTGACCTCCGTCGGTACGGACGTCTTCTCGTTCTGCAGACCGTCGCGCGCGCCCACCTCGTGGATGCGAACCCGCACGGGCAGATCCTGTGCCGGTACGGTCATGGGCAGTCCCAGTTCGGTCATGCCTCGGTCTCCTCGTGCGGTGCGATGACGGCCAGTACCTGGTCCATGGCGACCGTCGTGCCGGGTGTCACGTCCAGTTCGGCGACCGTGCCCGCGTGCGGGGCGGCGATGACGTGCTCCATCTTCATCGCCTCCACCACCAACAGGCTCTGGCCCGCGGTCACTTCGTCCCCGACGGCCACCTTCACGACGGTGACCGTGCCGGGCATGGGCGCGGTGAGGGAATCGGCGCCCGCGTGTCCGGCCCCGGTGAGCGATGCGGCCACCGGGTCGTGGTCGCGCACCTGCCAGGCGTCGCCGTCGCGGCCCAGCCAGGTGCCGTCCGGCATGGCGGCGAAGGTGTGGGCGACGCCGTCGAGCCGGAAGGTGAACCGGTGCTCGCCGTCAGGCCGCGGGGGCACGCCCCCGGACCCCCGCAGAGGCTTGTCGGCCCCTGGCAGCAGCAGCTCCGTCCCTCCGTCCGGCGTGCTGCGCACGCGCACGGTCACCGGTTCGTGGCCCGGCACCCGCAGGTGATGCCCCGTCCAGGCCCGCTCGCCGCCCATGCGCCAGCCGTCCGCGGCGGCGAACGGGTCGGCCCAACCGCAGCCGCCGGCGGGCACGAGAGAGGCCTGGCGCAGCAGCGCCGCCGCCGCGTACGCCTCCGCCGGCACCTCGTCCGGTACGAGCCCGTCCACTTCTCGCTCGACCAGCCCCGTGTCCAACTCGCCCGCCACGACCGCCGGATGGGCCAGGAGCCGGCGCAGGAAGCCCGCGTTGGTCTGCACGCCCAGCGTGACGGTCCCCGCGAGCGCCGCCCGCAGTTTCCGCAGCGCGGTCTCCCTGTCCGGGCCGTACGCGATCACCTTGGACAGCATCGGGTCGTACAGGCTGCCCACCTCCGCGCCCTCGGTCAGCCCGGAGTCGGTGCGCACGCCGTCACCCTGCGGCTCGCGCAGCTTCAGGACCGTCCCGCCCGACGGCAGGAACCCGCGCGAAGGGTCCTCCGCGCAGATGCGGGCCTCGATCGCGTGGCCGGTGAGACGGATGTCCTCCTGTGCGAAGCCCAGCCGCTCGCCCGCCGCCACCCGTAGCTGCCACTCCACCAGGTCGAGGCCGGTGATCAGCTCGGTCACCGGGTGTTCCACCTGGAGGCGGGTGTTCATCTCCATGAAGTAGTACGACGACGGGTCCCCGCCCGGCACGATGAACTCCACCGTGCCCGCGCCCCGGTACCCGCACGACCGTGCCGCCTGCACGGCAGCCTCGCCCATCGCGGCCCGGGTCCGCGCGTCCAGGAGCACGCTCGGTGCCTCCTCGACGATCTTCTGGTGCCGGCGCTGGAGCGAGCACTCGCGCTCGCCCAGGTGGACGACGTTCCCATGGCCGTCCGCCAGGACCTGGATCTCGATGTGCCGGGGCCGGTCCACCCAGCGCTCGACGAGCAGCGTGTCGTCGCCGAAGGAGGCGCGGGCCTCGCGGCGGGCGGCGGCGATCTCGTCCTCCAGCGCCGACAGCTCCCGCACCAGCCGCATGCCCTTGCCGCCGCCGCCCGCGGACGGCTTGAGCAGCACCGGTACGCCGATCTCCCGTGCCGCTTCGGCGAGTTGGGCGTCGGACAGCCCGCTGCCACTGGAGCCGGGGACGACGGGCACCCCGGCCGCCTGCACCGTCTCCTTCGCGCGGATCTTGTCACCCATCAGGGAGATCGCCTCCGCCGGCGGCCCGATGAAGACGAGCCCCGCCTCGGTGCACGCCCGCGCGAAGCCGGCGTTCTCCGCCAGGAAGCCGTACCCGGGGTGGACGGCCTGCGCGCCCGTGCGGGCGGCGGCCTCCAGGAGCCGCTCCACCGACAGATAGCTCTCGGCCGCCGGCGCCGGACCGATCCGTACCGCTGCGTCGGCCTCGCGTACGTGCCGCGCGTCGGCGTCGGCGTCCGAGAAGACGGCCACCGAGCGCACGCCGAGCGAGCGCAGCGTACGGATCACGCGTACGGCGATCTCGCCCCGGTTGGCCACCAGCACTGTGTCGAACACGGTTCCCCTCCTCACATCCGGAAGACGCCGAACTGGGGGTCTCCCAGAGGCGCGTTGGCACAGGCGGTCAGGGCCAGGCCCAGCACCTGGCGGGTCTCCAGCGGGTCGATCACGCCGTCGTCCCAGAGGCGGGCGGTCGCGTAGTAGGCGTTGCCCTGGCGCTCGTACTGGGCGCGGATCGGGGCCTTGAACGCGTCCTCCTCCTCGGCCGGCCAGGAGTCGCCACGGGCCTCGATCTGGTCCCGCTTGACGGTCGCGAGGACCGAGGCGGCCTGTTCGCCGCCCATCACCGAGATCTTGGCGTTCGGCCACATCCACAGGAAGCGGGGGGAGTAGGCCCGGCCGCACATCGAGTAGTTGCCCGCGCCGTACGACCCGCCGACCACCACGGTCAGCTTCGGCACGCGCGTGCACGCCACGGCCGTCACCATCTTGGCGCCGTGCTTGGCGATGCCGCCCGCCTCGTAGTCCCTGCCCACCATGAAGCCGGAGATGTTCTGCAGGAACACCAGCGGGATGCCGCGCTGGTCGCACAGCTCGATGAAGTGGGCGCCCTTCTGGGCGGACTCGGAGAACAGGATGCCGTTGTTGGCGACGATCCCGACGGGGTGGCCGTGGATGCGGGCGAAGCCGGTGACCAGGGTCTGGCCGAACTCGGCCTTGAACTCGGAGAAGCGGGAGCCGTCGACCACACGCGCGATGATCTCCCGCACGTCGTAGGGGGTGCGGGAGTCGACGGGCACTGCGCCGTAGAGGCCGTACGGGTCGACCTTCGGCTCGACGACCGGCTGCACCTCCCAGGGCAGCGGTCCGCGCGCGGGGAGCGTGGCGACGATGTTCCGTACGATCCGCAGCGCGTGCGCGTCGTCCTCGGCGAGGTGGTCGGTGACACCGGAGATCCGGGAGTGGACCTCGCCGCCGCCCAGCTCCTCGGCCGTGACGACCTCGCCGGTGGCGGCCTTCACGAGTGGGGGACCGCCCAGGAAGATCGTGCCCTGATTGCGCACGATGACGGCCTCGTCGCTCATCGCCGGGACGTACGCCCCGCCCGCCGTGCACGAGCCGAGCACCGCCGCGACCTGCGGGATGCCCGCGCCGGACATCCGGGCCTGGTTGTAGAAGATCCGCCCGAAGTGCTCGCGGTCGGGGAAGACCTCGTCCTGCATGGGCAGGAAGGCCCCTCCCGAGTCGACGAGGTACACACAGGGGAGGCGGTTCTCGAGGGCGACCTCCTGCGCGCGCAGGTGCTTCTTCACGGTCATCGGGTAGTACGTCCCGCCCTTGACCGTGGCGTCGTTGGCGACGACCACGCACTCGCGCCCGCTGACCCGCCCGATCCCGGCGATGACACCGGCGGCGGGGGCCTGCCCGTCGTAGAGCCCGTCGGCCGCCAACGGCGCCAGCTCCAGGAAGGGCGAGCCGGGGTCGAGCAGCGTGTCCACCCGGTCGCGGGGCAGCAGCTTGCCGCGCGCGGTGTGCCGGGCGCGTGCCTTGTCGCCGCCGCCCAGCCGGGCCGCGGCGAGCTTGCCGTGCAACTCCTCGACGAGCGCGCGGTGCGCCTCCTCGTTGGCCTGCCAGGCCGCCGACGCGGGGTCGGCCGCGCTCGTCAGCTCCGGTGCCTCGTGCATCCTTGCGGTCCCCTCACCCAGTGGTTGACTGTTAATGAGCGTTAACCATTTCCTTCAGGTTAACGACCGCTAACGTCCCTGTCTAGAATTGCTTTCATGGTCACCAGAACCGACGCCCCCACCCGCCGTGAGCAGATCCTCAAGGAGGCCGCCCGGCTCTTCGCCGAGCGCGGCTTCCACGGCGTCGGTGTCGACGAGATAGGAGCCGCGGTCGGGATCAGCGGCCCCGGTCTGTACCGGCACTTCGCGGGCAAGGACGCGATGCTGGCGGAGCTCCTCGTCGGCATCAGCGGTCAGCTGCTGACCGGGGCGAAGCGGCGCCTGCAGGAGGCCGACGGGACGGCCGGCCCCGAGGCGGTCCTCGACTCCCTGATCGAGGGGCACATCGACTTCGCGCTCGACGACCGTCCCCTGATCACCCTGCACGACCGCGAGCTGGACCGCCTCCGGGACACCGACCGTAAGCTGGTCCGCCAGCTCCAGCGGCAGTACGTCGAGCTGTGGGTGGAGGTCGTCCGGACGGTGTACCCGTCGCTGGCCGAGCCGACGGCCCGCTCGGCGGTGCACTCGGTCTTCGGGCTCCTGAACTCGACACCGCACCTGGGGCGCCCGGCCGCGCTGCCCGGTCGGGCGGTCACGGCCGAACTGCTCCACCGGATGGCGCGGGGGGCGTTCGCGGCGGCGGGTCCGACGGATAGCTGAGTGGTGGTCCGGCGGGCCCGTCGGCCGGGCTTCACCTCGGTACTACTTCCGCCGCTACGGCAAGGCGGGCAACGACGCGAGCTGACCGCTGCCCGGCGTGACGAGCGTTACGGTCGGGCTCCCCTGGACGGGTGTCCGTACTCGCCGGTACGGTTGGGTCTGAGCAAGCGCTTAGACATGTGCACGTAAGTGCCCGAAGAACCCCCGGTGGAGGTGGCGGCGATGCGCCGTACGGTGTTCAACGAGGACCACGAGGCGTTCCGGGAGACTCTCCGCGCCTTCATCGAGGCCGAGGTCGTGCCGGTGTACGACGAGTGGTTCGCCGCGGGCATCGCGCCGCGCGAGTTCTACTACAAGCTCGCCGAGCTCGGCATCTTCGGCATCCGCGTCGACGAGGAGTACGGCGGCGCCGGCATCGACTCGTACAAGTTCGAGGCCGTCATGTACGAGGAGACGGCCCGCGCGGGTGTCCAGTTCGGCGGCTCCGGTGTGCACGTGCTGCTCGGTCTGCCGTACATCAAGCTGCTCGCCAACGACGAGCAGAGGAAGCGCTTCCTGCCGAAGTTCGTCACCGGCGAGGAGATGTGGGCCATAGCGATGACCGAGCCGGGTACCGGCTCCGACCTCGCGGGCATGAAGACCACCGCCAAGCTCTCCGAGGACGGCACGCACTATGTCCTCAACGGCGCCAAGACCTTCATCACCGGCGGCGTGCACGCCGACCGCATGATCGTCTGCGCCCGCACCTCCGCGCCCACCGCCGAGGACCGCCGCCACGGCATCTCCCTCTTCGTCGTGGACACCAAGTCCGAGGGCTACTCCGTCGGCCGCAAGCTCGACAAGCTGGGCCTGAAGACCTCCGACACCGCCGAGCTGGCGTTCGTCGACGTCAAGGTGCCCGTCGAGGACCTCCTCGGCGAGGAGAACAAGGGCTTCTACTACCTCGGCCACAACCTGGCCTCCGAGCGCTGGGGCATCGCCTTCGGCGCCTACGCGCAGGCCAAGGCCGCCGTCCGGTTCGCCAAGCAGTACGTCCAGGACCGCACCGTCTTCGGCAAGCCCGTCGCCCACTTCCAGAACACCAAGTTCGAGCTGGCCGCCTGCCAGGCCGAGGTGGACGCCGCCGAGGCCGTCGTCGACCGTGCGACGGAGGCCCTCGACGCCGGTGAGCTCACCCCCGCCGAGGCCGCCAGCGCCAAGCTGTTCTGCACCGAGGTCGCCCACCGCGTCATCGACCGCTGCCTCCAACTGCACGGCGGCTACGGCTACATGAACGAGTACCCGATCGCCCGCCTCTACGCGGACAACCGGGTGAACCGCATCTACGGCGGGACCAGCGAGATCATGAAGACGATCATCGCAAAGGACATGGGCCTGTAAGGTCCGCGAAATTACTGGCGGGTACAACTGACTCCCATGAGCCAGGCACTTCAGGATCTCCTCGATCTGCTCGACCTCGAGCAGATCGAGGAGAACATCTTCCGCGGCCAGTCCCGGTCCGCCGTCGTCCCCCGCGTCTTCGGCGGACAGGTCGCGGCCCAGGCGCTGGTCGCCGCCGGGCGTACGGTCCCCGCGGACCGACTCGCCCATTCCCTGCACGCGTACTTCCTGCGCCCCGGCGACCCTGGCGCGCCCATCGTCTACACCGTCGAGCGCATCCGTGACGGCCGATCCTTCACCACCCGCCGGGCCATCGGGGTCCAGCACGGCCGGCCGATCTTCGCGCTGTCGGCGTCCTTCCAGACGTACGAGGACGGCCTCGAGCACCAGGCCGAGATGCCGCCCGCGCCCGACCCGGCCACGCTGCCCACCTCCGAGGAGCGGCTGCGCGACTACGGCCACCTCGACCCGCAGGTCGTCGAGAAGTTCATCGAGGCCCGCGAGGCCATCGACCTGCGCTATGTCGACGAGCCGCCGTTCGGGAAGTTCGGCGAGCCGCGCGAGCCGCACAGCCAGGTGTGGTTCCGCACCAACGGCAAGCTCGCCGACGACCCGCTGCTGCACGTCGTCCTCGCCACCTATGTCTCCGACATGACGCTGCTCGACTCCGTGCTGCTCGCGCACGGCCGCGGCGGCTGGGCCGTCGGTGACGTCGTCGGGGCCTCGCTGGACCACGCGATGTGGTTCCACCGCCCGTTCCGCGCCGACGAGTGGCTGCTGTACGACCAGGAATCGCCATCGGCGCACGGCGGCCGGGGCCTCGGCCAGGCTCGCATCTACACCCAGGACGGCAGACTCGCCATCTCGGTGATCCAGGAGGGTGTGGTCCGCGTCCCCCGGTAACCCCTGTGGACAGTGGGATTCCCGAGGTGCCGAGTTGCCTGCGCGGGACTAGGCTCTATGAGTGAAAGCCGCACGCACGGTACCCCTGGCCGATCAGGTCAGAAGACCGCAGGCCGAGCCCGTGCGTTTCAGATGAATACGCGGTGACACCTACGACCGAGCCGCATTTTCTTGCTCCATGCGGCTGCGGCCATCCGCTCTCCCAAGCCTCCCTCCGGGAGACGCGAGAGACGATGGAACGAAAGGTATCTCTCATGCGAGCACAACGTGCCAGGCGCCTTTTCGCGGTGTCTGCCGCCGGAGTGCTGATCGCCGGTGGCGTCGCGATCGGTACAGCGGGCACCGCCTCGGCGGCCGAACACTCCTATGACCACGGCAGCTACAGTCAAAACGACGGCGGCCACGGCGGCGGTCACGGTGGCGGCCACGGTGGCGGTCACGGCGGCGGTCACGGTGGCGGCCATGGCGGCTACGGTGGCGGCCATGGCGGCTACGGCGGCGGTCATGGCGGCTACGGCGGCGGTCACGGTGGCGGCGGTCACGGTGGCGGCGGTCACGGTGGCGGCGGTCACGGTGGTGGCGGCGGTCGCTGACCCAACATGGAAGACGCGATGTGCGGGTCCCTCAACAGGGCCGCACATCGCGGCATTCAACGGCACAGGAGTGTGAACTCCCTTACGCCAGGCCCGCTTCCGTCAGCAGATACGCCGTCATCGGGTCGTAGTGACGCGGGCTGAGCACATGGTCGTCGAGCGGCACGGCCACCTGGAGCGTGCCCTCCGACTCGGCGAGGAACAGGGCCGGGTCGTTGCAGTCGGCGTATCCGACCGAGTCGATGCCGTGCTGGGCGGCGAACCCGGCCCAGCCGTGGTCGGCGACCACCAGGTCCGGCGGCGTGGAGCCCTCGCGCTCAAGTCCCGTGAGAATGGCGCGCATCGGCTCGCCCGAGTGGGTGTGCCAGAGCGTCGCGCCGTGCTCCAGGACGGCCACGTCCGCGAACTGCATGACATACCCCTCGTCCGTCTGCAGCCCGTCCGGGATGACCACGATGTCGCAGCCTGCGGCGCGCAGCGCGGCAGCCGTGGCCCGGTGCACGTCGAGCAGACCGCCCGGATGGCCGGTCGCGAACAGCACCCGCTGCCGTCCCTCGGCGGCCTTGCGCAGCCGGGCGGCCATCCTGTGCAGGGCGTCAACCGTCAACTCCGGGTCAATCGTGTCCTGTCCGTACCGGTACTCGGGGTCGTCGTTCACCCCGACCCGCTCCGCCATCACCGCGAGCACGTCCTGCTCGTCGGTCCAGCGGTCGTCGAGTTCGAGGCCGAGCCAGAAGTTGCGGTCGCCGTTGGCCAGCTTGCGGTAGTGGGAGAGGTTGTTCTCGCGGGGCGTGGCGACGTCGCCCGCGATACGGGTCGTCACCAGGTGGTCGACGAGCTCGGCGCGGCTGGGTGTCCCGGGTATCGGCATGCCCCCATTGTGGGGCAGGGCGGGGGGCGATTCCCCTGCGTATCGCACGCTGGGACGCGGGTCACTCACACCTGCCCCAGGGCGAACCACAGTTCCATGCGCACGTCGGGATCGTCGAGGTCCGTGCCGAGGAGCGCGGCACACCGGGAGATCCGCTGCCGCACGGTGTTGCGGTGCACGGCCAGGGCGACCGCGGTACGGTCCCAACTCCCGTGCAGGGACAGCCAGGTGCGCAATGTCTCGGTCAGCGCGGGGTGCTCGGCGAGCGGCGCGAGCAGCTCACGGGCGTACGCCTGCGCCTCGTCCGGCGCGACCAGTTGTCCCAGCCCTGGGCGGCTGCCGTGCCGGACCAGTGCGGTGCGGGTGGCGCGGGCGCGGGCCAGCGCACGGGCCGCCTGGGTGTCGGCCGCCGGCCACTCGTGCGGGGCGACGGCGGCGCTGATGCCGAGGGTCCAGCCGGGCTGCGGGGCGGGCTCGCGGTCGGACGGTACGAGGACGCGTACGACGTCGCGGGCGAGGTCGACCAGCGCCGAGCCCAGTGCCGCGCCCAGCGCGGAGGCGGCGACGGCGTCCGGCGACTGGTCCGTGGGCCGGGCGTGCACGACGACCCACCGGCCCGCTCCGAGGAGCGGCGCCACGTCCTCCGGCCGCGCGCCGAGCAGCAGCCGTACGAGCGCCGACCCGCGTGCCGCGCCGGCCCCGCTCTGATGCTCCCCGGTGAGGAGGGAGAGCAGCACGGCGGCGACGGAGGCGATGGTGTGATCCCCGGCTTCACGCCGGGACGCGGCGACCCCGAGAACGAAGCCCTGCCCGGTGCCCAGCGCGTAGGCGGCGAGGTGGGTGCCCGCGACGGTGTCGGTGGCGGAGGTGGGGGCGGGGGACGAGGCCGGGGCCGGGGTTTGTTCGGGGCGGGGAATGGAGGCCTGTGCCTGTCTGGGTCGGTGGGTGGGGGGCTGTGTCCGTGCGGGCTGGGGGCCGGGGGTCTGTGCTTGGGCGGGTTGGGGGCCGGGGGTCTGTGTCCGTGCGGGTTGGTCGGCGGGGGCCGGTGCCTGGGCGGGTCGGGGGTCGGGGGCGTGTGCCTGTGCGGGCTGGGGGCCGTGGGTCTGCGCCTGGGCGGGTTGGCCGGCGGGGGCCGGTGGTTGGGCGGGCTGGGGGCCGGGGGTCTGTGCCTGCGCGGGACGGGGGCCGGGAGCGGGTGTCTCTGCGGTTCGCAGGACGGGGGACTGCGCCCGTCTGGACTGTGGGGCCGGTGCCCTTGTGGGCTGCGGGGCGGTGGCCTGGGCTCGTGTGGGTCGGACCACCTCGGCCAGTGTCTCCAGCGCCGCCCGTGCCTCGTCGCCCGGCTCCCGCCCTGCCCACGCGATCCGCGTGCCGTCGGGGCCGTACAGGACCGCCAGGCCGCCCAGGCGCTGGGAGAGGCGGCGCAGGACCGAGGGGATCGGGTCGGGGCGGGATGCGGCGGACGCGAGGCTCTGCTGGGCCTCCGTGACTCGGCGGAGCTCCGCCGTCCGAGCCTCGGCCATCAGCTGCCACACGGCGCGGGCGATGCCGGAGAAGGTCGTCCGGGGCGGGACCTCGATCAGGGGAAGGCCGTACGCCTCGCAGGCCGCCACCAGCGCGCGCGGCACCGTGTCGTGGACCGGAGCCAGACCGAAGCCGAGGGCCGCGCCGCCCGCCGCCACGATCCGGCCCACGTAGTCGTCGAAGTAGGTGCCCGAGCCCGCCGCCTCCGGGATGTGCACGCCCGCCGACAGCAGCAGCTCGCCGCCCAGCAGGTACGGGTACGGGTCGGCCATCTCCGAGGTGTGCACCCAGTGGATGACGATGTCCGGATCGGAGGGGCCCGCGATCTGGCGCAGGCCCAGGTCCTCGCGGGCCAGCAGCGCCGAGAGGGGCACCGGTGGCGTGGGCGGAACAGAGGGCTCCGGCATGGTGTGCGTTTCCTTCACTCCCTGCGGCTCCAGTGGATGAAACGTACACTTCCAGGGCCCTTTTCGGCCACCTAGGGTCAACCCCCGAAGCACATCAGCCGTCAACCGAGAGGTGGGTTCGCATGGCCGTCGACTACACCGTGATCGTCGTCTATCTCGCCGGCATGCTGGCCATGGGCTGGTGGGGCATGCGCCGCGCCAAGTCCAAGAGCGAGTTCCTGGTCGCCGGCCGGCGGCTGGGTCCCGCCATGTACTCCGGCACGATGGCCGCGATCGTCCTCGGCGGCGCCTCTACCATCGGCGGCGTGGGCCTCGGCTACCAGTACGGCCTCTCCGGCGCCTGGATGGTCTTCACCATCGGCCTCGGCCTGCTCGCCCTGTCGGTCTTCTTCTCCGCCCGCATCGCCCGCCTCAAGGTCTACACCGTCTCCGAGATGCTGGACCTGCGCTACGGCGGCCGGGCCGGGGTGATCTCCGGTGTCGTCATGTGGGCGTACACGCTCATGCTCGCCGTCACCTCGACCATCGCCTACGCCACGATCTTCGACGTCCTCTTCGACATGAACCGCACCGTCGCGATCGTCCTCGGCGGCTCGATCGTCGTCGCGTACTCGACGCTCGGCGGCATGTGGTCCATCACGCTCACCGACATGGTGCAGTTCGTGGTCAAGACGATCGGCGTGCTGCTCCTGCTCCTGCCGATCGCTGTGGTCAAGGCGGGCGGGTTCAGCGAGATGAAGGCCAGGCTGCCCACCGAGTACTTCGACCCGCTGGGCATCGGCGGCGAGACGATCTTCACCTACGTGCTGATCTACACCTTCGGCATGCTGATCGGTCAGGACATCTGGCAGCGCGTGTTCACCGCCCGCAGTGACAAGACCGCCAAGTGGGGCGGCACGGTGGCCGGAACCTACTGTCTGGCGTACGCCCTCGCCGGCGCCGTCATCGGCACGGCCGCCAAGGTGATCTACCCCAAGTTCGGCAGCCCCGACGAGGCCTTCGCGACCATCGTCAAGGACGAACTCCCCGTCGGTGTGCGCGGCCTGGTGCTGGCCGCCGCCCTGGCCGCCGTGATGTCGACGTCCTCGGGCGCGCTGATCGCCTGCGCCACCGTCGCCAACAACGACATCTGGTCCCGGCTGCGGGGAGCCGTACGCCCTGACACGGACGCGCACGACGAGGTCAGGGGCAACCGCGCCTTCATCCTGATCATGGGCGTCGCCGTGATCGGCACGGCCATCGCGCTCAACAACGTCGTCGAGGCGCTGACCGTCGCCTACAACCTCCTCGTCGGTGGCCTCCTCGTCCCGATCCTCGGCGGACTGCTGTGGAAGCGCGGCACCGCGCACGGCGCCCTCGCCTCGGTGATCGTCGGCGGCCTCGCCGTCATCGGCCTGATGGCCGGATACGGCATCCTCGCCAACGAGCCCGTCTACTACGGCCTGCTCTCCTCCCTCGTCGTCTACGTCGCCGTCTCCCTGGCGACGAAACCCACCGACGCGGCCGTCCTGTCCGCCTGGCGGGACCGGCTCGCCGGAAGGGCCCCTGATCGCGCGTCCGAACCGGTCCCGGCTCACCAGTAGAGTCGTACGACAAGACGTACAAGAAGAACAAGCGGTACGTGCGCGATGAAGCGCAGGAAAGAAGGCATTCCACCATGAGCGGCAACGAGACGCCCCGCGGCCCTGTCGACTCCTCCCGCATCCCGCGGTACGCCGGTCCCGCGACCTTCGCCCGGCTGCCCCGGCTCGACGAGGTCGGCACCACCGACGTAGCCGTGGTGGGCGTGCCGTTCGACTCCGGCGTCTCGTACCGGCCGGGCGCCCGCTTCGGCGGCAACGCCATCCGTGAGGCGTCCCGGCTGCTGCGCCCCTACAACCCGGCGCAGGACGCCTCCCCCTTCGCGCTCGCCCAGGTCGCGGACGGCGGCGACATCGCCGTGAACCCGTTCAACATCAACGAGGCCGTGGACACCATCGAGGCCGCGGCCGACGAGCTGCTCGGCACCGGTGCCCGTCTCATGACCCTGGGCGGCGACCACACCATCGCGCTCCCGCTGCTGCGCTCGGTCGCCAAGAAGCACGGCCCCGTCGCCCTGCTCCACTTCGACGCGCACCTCGACACCTGGGACACCTACTTCGGCGCCGAGTACACGCACGGCACCCCGTTCCGGCGGGCGGTGGAGGAGGGCATCCTCGACACCGAGGCGCTCTCCCACGTCGGCACGCGCGGCCCGCTGTACGGCAAGCAGGACCTCACCGACGACGAGAAGATGGGCTTCGGCATCGTCACCTCCGCCGACATCTACCGGCGCGGCGCCGACGAGGTCGCCGACCAGCTGCGGCAGCGCATCGGCGACCGGCCCCTCTACATCTCCATCGACATCGACTGCCTCGACCCGGCCCACGCGCCCGGCACGGGCACGCCTGAGGCCGGCGGCATGACCTCCCGCGAACTCCTCGAGATCCTGCGCGGGCTGGCATCCTGCAACCTGGTCTCGGCGGACGTCGTCGAGGTCGCCCCCGCGTACGACCACGCGGAGATCACCTCGGTGGCGGCCTCCCACACGGCGTACGAACTGACCACGATCATGACCCTGCAGATCGCGGAGGCTCGCGCGAAGTGACGCACGACCACGACCTGGTGCTCCGTCCCACGGCGGCACAGACCTCGGCAGCGCTGAATCCTCCCCCGGGACGCAACGGCGGAGACCTGGTCGTGGAGACCCTGGCCGGGCTCGGCGCGACCACCGTCTTCGGTCTGCCCGGCCAGCACGCCCTCGGCATGTTCGACGCGCTGCGCCGCTCCGACCTGCGGTACGTGGGCCTGCGGGTGGAGAACAACGCCGGGTTCGCGGCGGACGCGTACGGCCGGATCACGGGCGAGGCCGCGCCGCTGCTCCTGTCGACCGGGCCGGGCGCGCTGACCTCACTGGCCGCGCTCCAGGAAGCGGCGGCGGCCTCCGCCCCGGTCCTGGCGATCAGCAGCCAGATCCCCAGCGCCGGTCTGGGCGGCGGCCGGCACGGCTATCTGCACGAACTCCCGGACCAGTCCGCCTCGTTCCGGGGTGTGGTGAAGTCGGTCCACACCGTCCGCACCCAGTCGCAGATCCCCTCGGCGATCGCGGCGGCCTGGAGGTCGGCGCTGACCGCTCCGCACGGCCCGGTGTGGGTGGAGATCCCGCAGGACGTCCTCCTCGCCGAGACCTCGGTGCCGGTGGTGACCGCGGTGGACGCGACCCCGGACGAGCTGCCACCGCGCCTCGAACTCACGGCTGTGGCTGCCGACTTGCTGTCCCGCGCCGAACGCCCGGCGATCATCGCGGGCGGCGGAGTCGTACGGGCGGACGCCTCCGGCAAGCTGAAGCAGCTGGCCGAGAAGCTCGACGCCACCGTGGTGACGACCTTCGGCGGCAAGGGCGCCTTCCCCTGGACGCACCCGCTCTCGCTCCAGTCCTGGCTGGAGGACCGTCACACGACCGACTTCCTCGAGGACGCGGACGTGGTCCTCGTGGTGGGCTCGGGCCTCGGTGAACTCTCCTCGAACTACCACACGTTCAAACCGCGTGGCCGGGTCATTCACATCGAGGCGGACCTCGGCAAGCTGGAGGCCAACCACCCGGCGCTGGGCATCCACGCGGACGCGCGCCTCGCGCTCCAGGCCCTGCTGGAGACGGTGGACGCGCGGACGGACCCGACGGCCCCGGAGCGGGTACGGAACCTGCTCTCCCGTGTCTCCGAGCGGATCGCCTCCCAGGAACTCACCCTGGAACAGGACGTGTTGAGAGCGGTCCGGGCTGCGCTGCCCGCCGGCTCACCGTCCTTCTGGGACATGACGATCCTGGCGTACTGGGCGTGGTCGGCCTTCGACCCGCAGGGTGTGAACACCATGCACTCGGCCCAGGGCGCCGGCGGTCTCGGCTACGGCTTCCCGGCGGCGCTCGGCGCGGCCGCCGCCGACCCGAGCCGCCCGGTCCTCGCCGTGTCCGGCGACGGCGGCGCGCTCTACTCGATCGCCGAGCTGGCGACGGCCCGGCAGTACGGGCTGAACGTCACCTGGCTGATCGTCGACGACGGCGGCTACGGCATCCTGCGCGAGTACATGACCGACGCGTTCGGCGAGGCGACGGCGACGGAACTGACGCGCCCCGACTACGTGGCGCTCGCCGAGTCCTTCGGGGTGCCCGGAGCCCGTACGACCCCCGAGACCCTGGAGGCCGACCTCGCGAAGGCGCTGACGTCCCCCGGCCCGTCGGTGGTCGTACTCCCGGCGCTGCTGCGGATGTTCGCGCCCACGCACCTGGACTGAACTGTGTTTGTTCCGTGGCGGTGTTGGGGTTGTCGCGCAAGCGCTTTCGCCAGGTCGGTCCGAGGTCTCCCTCCGGCACGGGGGCCGGTGTCATGATGTGGACCATGACTGAGGGGGATGCAGTGCCCGAATTAGGCGTGCGGGTCCGGTTGGACGGCAGAGCGAGCGACAGTGACGTCAACGCTCTGAAGGCGTGGCTCGAGCGGGAGAAGCCGCTGGAGGAGCGGATCCGCGAGGACACTCTCCGCATCGAAGTGCGGCACCGCACGGACCAGCCCCCGGGGCACATGGGCTTCGGCACGGAGATCGTGCTCGTGGTGCTCGGCTCCGCCACCTCGGCCGCCGTCACGGGACTCATGGGGTACGTCGAACGGGCGGTGCGGGCCTGGCTGGAGAACCGGGGACGGGTGGAGAGCGGGGAATCACCCACGCCGAGCGTCGAGCCGCTGGACTCCGACGAGAGGTAGTCCGGTGAGCCGCTACGACCCGCGCGGTAAGACGAACCGGGCGCTGCTGGTCGGCGTGTCCGAGTACGACTACATCACGGCGGAGACACCGGACGGGGTGCCGGGCCAGCTCCCGGCCGTCCACCACAATCGCAACCGGCTCAAGAACGCCCTGCACAAGTCAGGTGTGTTCGGCCAGGGCGAGATCGTCGTCTGTCCGTCGCCGTACCACGACGTCTTCGACGAGGCACTGCACCACGCCGCCCAGGAGACGGACGGCCTGCTGCTGTTCTACTTCGCCGGGCACGGCATCGTCTCCAACTCGGGGGACGAGCTGTTCCTGCAGATGCGCAACGCGCGCGTGTCCGCCGGCTTGCACGACGTGTTCCCCAACTCGGCTCGGCTCCTCCAGGTGCTGGTCGAGCTCGCCGGCAGCCGCGCCGAGCGGGTGGTGGTCGTCCTCGATTGTTGTTATGCGGGCAACGCGGCCGGGATCTGGCAGAACTTCAAGGGCCCCCACCGGGAAAAGATCCTGCTGCTGATGAGCGTGCAGTCCAACCGTCTCATCGACGGCGGTGACGGCAGCGGGGCGACGCCCTTCACCGAGGAACTCGTACAACTCCTGGACGATGACGGAGAGTTGTGGCTCTCCGATCTCTACGCCGAGCTGAAGAACCGGATGGGCCGGGCCGGGCACGTGACCGCGTTCGGCGATGCGCAGGAGCCGCAGGCCGCATGGGAGCCGGGCGAGGACGTGCTGCTGCGCCGCGGGTTCGGGCAGCCGTACACAAGACGGCCGACCCCGCAGCTCCCACCACGCCCGTCGCCCTGGATACGTGTCCTGGGTGCCCTCCGCACCCGCCTCCGGAACGGCACCACGTGGGTCAGGCGTCATCTGCGCGCCGTACTCGTCCTGCTGCTCGCCCTCGCCCTGACCACTCTCGGTGGCTACGGCATCGCCACCCTGGCCGCCGGTCACGGCAGTTGCACACCGCCCCTGGAGCTGCGGGTCATGACCGACCCCGACCTGGAGTCCACCGTCCGCTTTGCCGCTGCCACTTATCTGACCTCCGACGCGAACACCACCGGCGCCGGATGCCGCCGTACCGGAATCACCGTCTACAGCGCGGGCGCCGCCGACGCGGTGACCGCGCTGCGCGAGCGGACCGACGCCTGGCAGGACCCGGGGGAGGACGACGACCCGCAGCGGGACGTCGGTCCGCAGCCGGACGTGTGGATCCCCGCCGCCCACGCGGACGTCGGCCGGGTCACCATCGGGCAGGAGGGCCGCGTCCGCGCACAACTGGAGCCGGACCAGGCGCCGTTCGCCTACTCGCCGGTCGTCCTCGCCGTCCCGAACGGGCTCGCCGGCGGCGGGGACGCGCAGCGCACCGGCCGCTCGCTGGTGGAGCTGATCGACGACCTGGAGAAGAGGGACTCGAAAGCGGACGTGCGCCGCACCGACCCGGAGTACACCGACGCGGCACTGCTGGCGACGATGGGCCTGTACGGCGGCTCGGCCGACGCCCGCGGCGGCGAGCAGCGCCTCGCGCAGTCCGGACCGCCCGCGCCGACGGCCGCCGATCTGCTGTGCACGCTGCCCGACAACGAGCCCGTGGACAACAGCACCGCGGCCCTGGTCCCGGAGTTCCTGCTGAAGAGCGGCGTCGGCTGCGACGGGGCGACCCGCACCCCGCGCACGGCCGGCTATCCCAATGACGTGCCTGGTCTCGAGCCGACGTTCGTGCGGGTGAGCTGGCGGGACGCCGAACGTGACACGGAGGCACGCCAGGACGCGGTGAACGCCTTCCGCGACTGGCTGACGGGCGTGAACGGGCTGAAGGTGTTCGGTGCGGACGGCTTCCGCAGCGCGTCCGCCGGGCACCCGCTGCTGACCTCGCAGCTCGGTCCCGGGGTGCTGTCGGACCCCGGCCCGCTCCTGGAGGCGGCGGGAGGGACGGGGATGGACACGGCGCTGGAGAAGTACCGCAGTGCCAACGGTCCCGGCCGGGTGCTCTTCCTGCTCGACAGCTCCGGTTCCATGCAGGGGCGGTGGGACGGACCCAGCGGCGGGCCGGGGCTCCTGAAGCAGTCCCTGGGCGGGCTCGGCCCCCAGGACGAGTACGGCGTGTGGGCGGTGTACGGAACCACCGGCAGCGGCCACACCGACCTGCTGCCCTTCGGCCCCCACAAGAACGGCGAGGCACAGCGCGTCCTCGCCGACCCGAACAGGACGCGGGTGCGCGACGCCGAGGCCGATCCGCGCGTCGCCCTGCTCGCCGCGCTCGCCGACATGGCGGGCCGCGGCAAGGACGACGACCATCCGCAGCTGATCGTCTATCTCACCGACGACGAGGACGACAACCGCCTCAAGGGCGAGCAGCTCACCCAGGTGCTCGACAAGGCCCACCAGGCCGGCGTGCCGGTCGCCATGGTGTCGCTGACCAGCGGCGGCTGCGACCGGGGCCGGGCCGACGCGCTGATCTCGGAGACGAGCGGCGGGCGCTGCCTGGACGCGGGCGACGACCTCGGCGCGGGCCTGCACGACGAGGTCGCCCGCACGGGAACGGGGGAGCAGTGACGGCCCTGCGACACAAACTCCTCGCGCTGCTCCTGCCGCCGGCACTGCTGCTGGCCGCCTGCACCGGCGGGCCGGGCGGCGGCGCGGACCCGAAGGCCACCGCCGAGACAGCCGGCGAGATCGTGGTCGCCAGCGGGCGGGACGTCACCGGGAAGAACGGCATACGACAGCAGCTCATCGACGCCTGGAACCGTCAGCAGGGTGACTCCGGCTATCACGCCCGCCTGGTGGAGCTGCCCGGCTCCGCCGACGAACAGCGCAGCCAGCTGCTCGGCGCCCTGCAGTCGGGCAGCGCCACGTACGACGTGGTCAACCTGGACGTGACCTGGGTGCCGGAGTTCGCCGAGGCGAAGCTGATCCAGCCGCTGCCCGACACCGCCGTCGAGAAACCCACCGACCTCGTGCCCTCGGTGGCGGGCACGGGGGACTGGAAGGGCAAGCGGTACGCGGTGCCGTTCAACAGCGACGTCGGGCTGCTGTACTACCGGCGCGACTATCTGATCGAGGCCGGCGCCCAGCGCACCGACCTGAGCAAGGGCGTCAGGTGGGACGAGTTGCAGCGGCTCTTCGACGCCGTCGACCGCAAGCATCCCAAGGGTTACGAGGCCGGCTGGACCACCCAGCTCGCCGGGTACGAGGGCCGTACCGTCAACGCGATCGAGGCGTTCGCCTCGGCCGTCAAGGACTTCCGGCTCACCGACGCCGACGGCCACTACGCGGCCTCCGAGCAGGAACTGGCCGACGGGGTGGGCGAGTTGCGGCTGCGGACGGCATCGGCGTACACCCTCGACGACGCCGTCCACTCCGACGAGGCCGGCACACTCAGCGACTTCGCGGACGGCCGCACGGCCTTCGTGCGCCACTGGCCCTATGCCTACGGAGCCCTGTTCCAGACGTTCACGGAGAAACAGCTCGGCGTGGCCCCGCTGCCCGGCAAGGCGGTGCTCGGCGGCCAGAACCTCGCGGTGACCAGCTCCTCGGAGCGGGCGGCCAAGGCGGCCGACCTGATCAAGTTCCTCACCGACCAGGACAGCGAACGCTGCCTGCTGGACGCCGGGTTCGCCGCGACGCGCACCTCGGCCTACGAGAACGACGGACTGACCTGCTCGCACGCCCGTACGTCCGTCGCCGCGCCCTCGGCATCCCCGACCGGTGAGAGCACCGACCACATGCCGCGCGACGGTGCCGGCCGCCCGAAGTACGCCCGCGACATCCTGCTCCCGGCCCTGCGCAACGCGGTCCAGCGCCCGCGCACCCCGCTCTACGGGGCGTTCACCCAGACCTTCACCACGGAACTGGGCCCCCTGTTCGGCGACCACCCACCGAGCGACACGGAGCTGGCGCAGAGCCTCGACAAGGCCCTGCGCAAGGCACTTCCGGACTGAGGGGCAGGCCCCGTTGCGCGACGGGATCCGGCAAGTCGGTTGATCCGGGCGGGACTTCAGCCGACGTCCGCGGGGTCGAGATGCGCTGAGTGTGCCGGGAATCCGCAAAGGGTTCCGGGTCGTACAACCTTTCCCTCGAACTCGTGCGTCAAGAGGGCATGACTCATCCGACACCCAGACGTGCCAGAGTGCTGGCGGCCGCCGTCGGCGGCGCGGTGCTCATACCGGGCATCGTCGCCGCCACGCCCGCCGCCGCGGCGACACCCACGGTCAGCTGTACGTCCGCCAAGGCGGGCCTCGCCACCAAGCTGAAGAAGGACATCACGGCCGCCCTCGCCACCCGCAAGGGCACCATCGCCGTGGGCCTCTACGACCGCACCACCAAGACGACCTGCACCCTGCGCCCCTCCACCGCCTACGACTCGGCCAGCGTCGTCAAGGTGACCGTCCTAGCCACGCTGCTGTGGGACGCGAAGAAGCACAACCGGTATCTGACCGACCGTGAGGTCACCCTCACCAAGGCCATGATCACCAAGTCGGACAACAATGCGACCAGCGCCCTGTGGAAGCAGCTTGGTCTGACGAAGATCAAGGGCTTCCTGAGCGCCGCCGGGATGACCCAGACCAAGCCGGGCGCGAACGGCTACTGGGGACTGACCCAGATCACGGTGACCGACGAGCAGAAGCTGCTGAAGCTGATCACCGCCAAGAACACGGTCCTGAGCGACAACTCCCGCGCCTACATCCTCAAGCTGATGGGTCAGGTCATCTCGTCGCAGCGCTGGGGCACCCCGTACGGCCTTCCCTCCGGAGTCTCGTGGCACGTCAAGAACGGCTGGCTCCAGCGCTCCACGTACGGCTGGCGCGTGCACAGCGTCGGCACCTTCAAGGGCGGCGGCCACGACTACATGATCACGGTGCTGACCCACGGCAACAGCACCATGAACTACGGCATCACCACCATCCAGGGCGTCGCCAAGGTGATCCACAAGGACCTCGCGGCCGCCGGGGTTTGACCCTCCACGGTGTCACCGGTCCGTCCTACGGTGGCGCACCCTCACCGCCGGCCCGGCGGCGGCCATGTTCCTGACCGCCGCCGGGCACGCCTGTTCGCCCACCGTCCCCCTCGCCGCCCCGTCAGACCGCTCCTCCCTCTGCGCCACAACGGACCCGCTCTGTGACGACGGCCGAACCCAGCGGAGCGTTTTGTTGCGGAGGGATGAAATCCGCTTCCTTGTGCGTTGGTGCCTTCCGGAAGATCAGGTCAACTGGGAGGCACCCGCGTGACACCGCAACGGGGATGGGCAGGACGGCTGGCCGGGTACGCGTGGCGGCACCCGAAGGACGTCGTGCTCGCCCTCGGCTCCTCCCTCGCCGGCATGGCGGTCCTGGCGCTGGTCCCGCTGGTCACCAAGGTGATCATCGACGACGTGATCGGCGACCACAGCCGCGCCATGGGCCCCTGGGCGGGCGCCCTGGTCGGCGCCGCCGCACTCGTCTACGCCATGACCTATATCCGCCGCTACTACGGCGGCCGGCTCGCCCTCGACGTCCAGCACGACCTGCGGACGGAGATGTACGACGCGATCACCCGGCTCGACGGACGGCGTCAGGACGAGCTGTCCACCGGCCAGGTGGTCGGCCGCGCCACCAGCGACCTCCAGCTGATCCAGGGCCTGCTCTTCATGCTGCCCATGACCATCGGCAACGTGCTGCTCTTCCTGATCTCCCTGGTGATCATGGCCTGGCTGTCGCTGCCGCTGACCCTGGTCGCCCTCGCCGTGGCCCCCGCGCTGGCCTGGATCGCCCGCCGCAGCCGCACCCGGCTGCACCCCGCCACCTGGTACGCCCAGGCCCAGGCCGCCGCCGTAGCCGGCGTGGTCGACGGCGCCGTCAGCGGCGTCCGCGTGGTCAAGGGCTTCGGACAGGAGGAGCAGGAGACCGGCAAGCTGAGGGAGGTCGGCCGGCGGCTCTTCGCGGGACGCCTGCGCACCATCCGGCTGAACGCCAAGTTCACCCCGGCTCTCCAGGCCGTACCCGCCCTCGGCCAGGTCGCCATGCTGGCGCTGGGCGGCTGGCTCGCCGTACGCGGGCACATCACGCTCGGCACCTTCGTCGCCTTCTCCACCTACCTCGCCCAGCTCGTCGGCCCGGTCCGGATGCTCGCCGTGGTCCTCACGGTCGGCCAGCAGGCCCGCGCTGGCACCGAGCGCGTCCTGGAGCTGATCGACACCGAGCCGACCATGCGGGACGGCACGAAGGTCCTGCCCGCCGACGCGCCCGCGACGGTCGAGTTCGACGACGTGTCCTTCGGGTATGCGGACGACCGCCCGGTTCTCGACGGGCTGAGCTTCGAGATCCGCCCCGGCGAGACCCTCGCCGTCGTCGGCTCCTCCGGCTCCGGCAAGTCCACGGTCTCCCTGCTCCTGCCGCGCTTCTACGACGTCACCCACGGCGCCGTCCTCGTCGGCGGCCACGACGTCCGCGAGCTGACCCTCGACTCGCTGCGGGCCGCGATCGGCCTGGTCCCCGAGGACTCCTTCCTGTTCTCCGACACCGTGCGCAACAACATCGCGTACGGCCGCCCGGACGCCACCCAGGAGGAGATCGAGAACGCCGCCCGCGCCGCCCAGGCCGACCGTTTCATCGCCGAGCTGCCGGGCGGCTACGACACCAAGGTCGGCGAGCAGGGTCTGACCCTCTCCGGCGGCCAGCGCCAGCGTGTCGCCCTCGCCCGCGCGATCCTCACCGACCCGCGGCTGCTCGTCCTGGACGACGCCACGTCCGCCGTGGACGCCCAGGTCGAGCACGAGATCCACGAGGCCCTCAAGCAGGTCATGCAGGGGCGGACCACTCTGCTGATCGCCCACCGCCGCTCCACCCTGAACCTCGCCGACCGCATCGCCGTCCTCGACGGCGGCGGGCTCGCCGACATCGGCACCCACGACGAGCTCCAGGAACGCTCCGCCCTCTACCGCCGTCTGCTGACCGACCCGGACGAGCTGGGCGGCGTCTCCCCGGGCCACGCGCTGCCCGCGGCCGCCTCGGAGGACACCACGGTCCGCGAGGAGCTGGACGCCGAGTTCCACGCCGAACGCGGGGTGACCCCGCACCTGTGGACCGGCGACCGCGAACCGAAGGACATGGCCCTCGCGGGCACCCCGGCCACCCCCGAGCTCCTCGCCCAGGTCGAGGCCCTGCCCCCGGCGACCGACACCCCCGGTATCGACGAGGCACGGGCGGTCCGGGCGGAGGAGTCGTACGGCCTCCGGCGCCTGCTGCGCGGCTTCGGCCTCCCCCTCCTCGTCAGTCTGCTGCTTGTCGCCGTCGACGCCGGGATGGGCCTGCTGCTGCCGGTCCTGATCCGGCACGGCATCGACCAGGGCGTCACCCGGATGGCCCTCGGCGCCGTGTGGGCGGCGTCGCTGCTCGGTCTGGGCGCCGTCCTCGTGCAGTGGGCGGCGCAGATCGGCGAGACCCGGATGACCGGCCGCACCGGCGAACGCGTCCTGTACTCCCTGCGCCTGAAGATCTTCGCCCAGCTCCAGCGCCTCGGACTCGACTACTACGAGCGCGAGTTGACCGGCCGGATCATGACGAGGATGACGACCGACGTCGACGCCCTCTCGACCTTCCTGCAGACCGGTCTGGTCACGGCGTTCGTCTCCGTCGTCACCTTCTTCGGGATCATGGTCGTCCTGCTGGTGATCGACATCCAGCTGGCCCTGGTGGTGTTCGCCACGCTGCCGCCGCTGATCGTCGCCACCGTCTTCTTCCGCCGGGCGAGTGTGAAGGCGTACGAACTGGCCCGCGAGCGCGTCTCGGTGGTCAACGCAGACCTCCAGGAGTCGGTCTCCGGGCTGCGTATCGTGCAGGCCTTCCGGCGCGAGCGGGACGGCGGACGGCGGTTCGCCGAGCGCAGCGCCGACTACCGCGCCGCGCGCATCCGGGGCCAGTGGCTGATCTCCGTCTACTTCCCGTTCGTCCAGCTCCTGTCGTCGGTCGCCGCGGCCGCCGTACTGATCGCGGGCGCAGGCCGGGTGGAGGCGGCCACGCTGACCACCGGCGCGCTGGTGGCCTACCTCCTGTACATCGACCTGTTCTTCGCCCCCGTCCAGCAGCTCTCCCAGGTCTTCGACGGCTACCAGCAGGCCAGCGTCTCCCTGGGCCGTATCCAGGAGCTGCTCCAGGAGCCGACGTCCACCAAGGCCGCCGACGCACCGCTCGACGTGCTGTCCCTGCGCGGCGACATCGCCTTCGAGGACGTGCACTTCGCGTACGGCACCGACGAAGAGGCCCTGACCGGCATCGACTTGACGATCCCCGCCGGGCAGACCGTCGCCTTCGTCGGCGAGACCGGTGCGGGCAAGTCGACGCTGGTCAAGCTGGTGGCGCGGTTCTACGACCCGACGGGTGGCCGGGTCACCGTCGACGGCACCGACCTGCGCGCCCTGGACCTCACGTCGTACCGGCACCGCCTGGGCGTCGTCCCGCAGGAGGCGTACCTGTTCCAGGGCACCGTCCGCGACGCCATCGCCTACGGCCGCCCCGACGCCACCGACGCCGAAGTCGAGGCGGCGGCACGGGCGGTGGGCGCGCACGACATGATCGCCACACTCGACGGCGGCTACCTCCACGAGGTCGCCGAGCGCGGCCGCAACCTCTCGGCGGGCCAGCGCCAGCTGATCGCCCTCGCCCGCGCCGAACTCGTCGATCCCGACGTGCTGTTGCTCGACGAGGCCACGGCGGCCCTCGACCTCGCCACGGAGGCACAGGTCAACCAGGCCACGGACCGACTGACGGGCCGCCGTACGACCCTGGTCGTCGCCCACCGCCTGACCACCGCCGCCCGCGCGGACCGGGTCGTGGTGATGGATCACGGCCGGGTCGCGGAGGACGGCACCCACGAGGAACTGCTGGCCAGGGGCGGCCGGTACGCGTCGCTGTGGCGCACGTTCGTGGGGGAGGGAGAGCCGGAGGAGCCGGTGGGCGTGGCCCGTTGAGACCCGGCACAGCGTTCCGCTGACGGCCGTGCAACCATCCGACATACGTCGTGCGTCCGTACATCAGTACGTCCATGGCAGGCGCAGGGGTGCGGTACGGGAGGGGCGACAGTGGACAGTGGTGCGATACGCCGACGACTGGCGCTGGGCGCGGCCGTGCTGGCCGCGTCCGGGGTGCTCGCGCTCGTGGCACCCGGCAGCGCGCAGGCGGCGGCGAACGGGGGCTGCGCCGGACGCCAGGTGAAGACCCTGCCCTTCTCCACCGGCACCGTGCACATCTACAAGCGCAACGGCTACGTCTGCGCCGTCACCCTCCCCAAGAACCCCGGCACGAGGCGCCTGATGTCGGTCAGCGTGCAGGCGCGCGGCAACCGGCCGGTCGTGGACCGGGGGCGGTACGCACAACTGGCCGGCCCGGTCACGGTCCATGCCGGGCACCGCTGCGTGTGGGTCAAGGGCTCGGTGGGCCGGGGCTCGGTCAGCTCCGGCTGGATTCTCTGCTGAGGGCGTGACAGCACCGACGTGACCACATAACGCAAACCCCCCTGGTGTGAAGGCGGTTGCTCCGATAGCTTCCGGCGCACATCTGTTCTCATAGGGAGGGTGCATGCGCAAGGCGCTCAGATGGCTGCTCGCGCTCACGGTGCTCATAGGCACGCTGAGCACGGCGGGGGCGGCCACCGCGGCCCAGCCGGCGGCCACGACCGGCACCACGGACATCAAGGAACAGCTCCTCGCGATACCGGGCATGAGCCTGATCGAGGAGAAGCCGTACACCGGCTACCGCTACTTCGTCCTCAACTACACCCAGCCGGTCGACCACCGGCACCCGTCCAAGGGCACGTTCCAGCAGCGGATCACCGTGCTGCACAAGGACGTCAGCCGCCCGACGGTGTTCTACACCGGCGGCTACAACGTCTCCACGACCCCCAGCCGCCGCGAGCCGACCCAGATCGTGGACGGCAACCAGGTCTCCATGGAGTACCGCTTCTTCACACCCTCCCGCCCGGCCCCGGCCGACTGGTCCAAGCTCGACATCTGGCAGGCGGCGAGCGACCAGCACCGCATCTTCAAGGCCCTCAAGGCCGTCTACTCCGGCAACTGGATCGCGACGGGCGGCTCCAAGGGCGGCATGACCGCCACCTACTACGAGCGCTTCTACCCGGGCGACATGGACGGCGTCGTCGCCTACGTCGCCCCCAACGACGTGGTCAACAACGAGGATTCGGCGTACGACCGCTTCTTCACGCAGGTCGGCACCAAGGAGTGCCGGGACCGGCTGAACGCGGTCCAGCGGGAGGCGCTGGTGCGCCGTGAGCCGCTGGAGAAGAAGTACGCGGCGTACGCGGCCGACAACGGCTACACCTTCACCACCGTCGGCAGCCTGGACCGCGCCTACGAGGCCGTCGTCCTCGACTACGTGTGGGGCTTCTGGCAGTACAGCCTGCTGTCCGACTGCAACACGATCCCGGCGGACGCGAAGACCGCGACCGACGACGAGATCTGGAACTCGGTCGACACGATCTCCGGGTTCTCCTTCTACACGGACCAGGGCCTGGAGCCGTACACGCCGTACTACTACCAGGCGGGCACCCAGTTGGGTGCGCCGACGATCCACTTCCCGTACATCGAGAAGAAGTACGTCACGTACGGCTACCAGCCGCCGCGGAACTTCGTCCCGCGCGCCATCCCGATGAAGTTCCAGCCGAGCGCGATGCGCGACGTGGACAGCTGGGTACGGCACAACGCCCACCACATGCTCTACGTCTACGGCCAGAACGACCCTTGGGGCGCCGAGCGGTTCCGCCTCGGGCACGGTGCGAAGGACTCGTACGTCTTCACCGCCCCCGGCATGAACCACGGTGCGAACGTGGCCGGCCTGGTCGCCGACGAGAAGGCGCTCGCCACGGCCCGGATCCTCGAGTGGGCCGGAGTCGCGTCCCCGACGGTCCGGTCGAACCCATTGGCGGCGAAGCCGCTGGCACGCTACGACGCGAAGCTGGACGTCCGTGAGGTGGAGCGGGAGCCGATGCTGCGCCCGTGACACTCAAGGGCTGCGCCCGGTGGGCTACATCCGCCGGGCGCAGCCCACCGGGGCCTTGCCGCCGAGCTGGACGTAAAGGGCCGTGGCAGCAGGGCACGTGGCGAGAGTGGCCACGGCTCCGGTGACCTTGTACTGCGGTTTCCGCTTCCCCGACCCGTCGCACGCGGTCTCGCGGACCTCGCCCTTGCCCGCGCTGTAGACACAGTCCCCGGCGATCGTGCGGGGACCGCCTCCGCCGCCGGGGTCGCCGGGGTGCGGGGGTTCCAGGTTGCGCATGCAGGCGTAGCCCTGCGGGATGGAGGCGTCGCTGCCCTCCACCGGCGGCTGGGCGCTGATGTGGAGAACGAAGTCGGTGGTCGGCGGGCACGGCGGACCGTCGCCGACCCGGCCGTCGTAACGGGCGACGACCCGGGCGGCCGCCCGTTCACTCGCGCACGGCACCTCGGTGAAACTCGCCGTACCGAACGAACTGCACTCGCCGACGGCCAGGACCCGCTCGCCGTACGCCGAGGTCGAGTTGCCGACAGGTGTCGGCCGCCCGCCGCGCCCGTCCGCACCCGCGCCACCCGACGACGATCGCTGACATCCCGCCAGCAGGACGCCGGTCAGCGCCGCCAGCAGCGCGCACACCACCCGCATGAAACATCTCCCGCACATCGGCATCCCACCAGATCTCGGTCCAGCGTGGCCCGCGACAGCGGGCACACGCCAGACATGCGGGAGGTTTTCCCCCGTTTGAGGGGGGCAAGACCGATTCAGGGCATACGCCTGACGTGCGCCTAGTACGTCAGTCCGTGCCCGATCGGATACAGCACCTGCGTCGGATCGTCGGCCCGCTGCACCGGCACCGGCAGCTTGCCCCGCGGCTCCACCTGCCCGGCCATCACCCGTACGGCGGCCCGGACTTCGACGTCGGTCCAGGAGTAGGCCGCCAAGTAGCCCTTGACCGTGGGGAGTTGAGCGACGTCGTACGGATTCCTGATCGCGACGGCGACGACCGGCTTCCCGGTGGCGACGAGCCGTTCGACGAGCGTCTTCTGGCTGTTGCCCGCCGTGACGTTGTACGTCGCCACGACCACCGCGTCCACGCCCTGCGCGGCACTGACGGCATTGGTGATCGTGGTGGCGGACGGTGCCGTGCCCGTGGACAGGGCGGAGGCGGTGAACCCCAGCTCGGTGAGGGCGGCGGCCAGCACGCTGGTGGGCGGACCGGTCGTGCCCGACGGGGAGGCCGGATCGGCGCCGACGACCAGCACCTTCTTGTGCGTACGGCGGGACAGCGGAAGCAGGCCGCCCTCGTTGACCAGCAGCGTCGTCGTCCGCTCGGCGATCTTGTCGGCGGCGGCCAGATGTTCGGCCGTACCCACGACGTGGTCGATGTGGGCGTCGCTGACGTAGGGATCGTCGAACAGTCCCAGCCGGTCTTTCAGCCGAAGCACCCGGAGGATCGATTCGTCGAGCCGTGCCTCGGTCAGTTCACCACTGCGTACGGCTGCAAGGACGGCGTTCCACGACACGTCCAGGTTCGGCGGGTTGAGAAGCTGGTCGACGCCCGCCTTCAGGGCGAGCACCGGCACCCGGTCGTCGCCGTACTTGGTCCGTACGCCCTCCATGCCGAGCGAGTCGGTCACCACGCACCCGTCGTAGCCCAGTTCCTCGCGCAGGATGCCGGTGAGGATCGGGTGCGAGAGGGTGGCCGGGTCGCCGGAGTCGTCGAGGGCCGGGAACTGGATGTGGGCGGTCATGATCGAGTCGATGCCGGCCCGGATCGCGGCGCGGAAGGGTACGGCGTCGAGCGACTCCCAGACCTCCCTGCTGTGGGTGATGACGGGGAAGCCGTAGTGACTGTCGACGGCGGTGTCACCGTGACCGGGGAAGTGCTTGGCGGTCGCGGCGACCCGTGACCCCTGATACCCCTTCACCTCGGCCGCCACGAGCCCGGCGACGGCCTGGGGGTCGGCGCCGATGGAGCGGACGCCGATGACGGGGTTGGCCGGGTTGACGTTCACGTCGGCGTCGGGGGAGTAGTCCTGGTTGATGCCGATCGCGCGCAACTCGGCGCCGGAGATACGGCCGAGGGTGCGTGCGTCGGTCCGCGACCCGCCCGCCCCGATGGCCATCGCGCCGGGGAAGAGGGTGGCGGGCTCGCCGACCCGGCAGACGATGCCGTGCTCCTGGTCGGTGGTGATGAGCAGGGGCAGCCCACGGGGCCGGTCGAGTGAGGCCTGCTGTATCCCGTTGGACAGGCCGGCGATCTGGTGGGGATCGCGGGTGTTGTGGGCCCACGCGAAGTAGATGATGCCGCCGACGTGGTACTTGGCGATCAGCTCGGCCGCCGTCCGCACCCCGATCTCGGTGAGGTTGGCGTCGATGTCGGCCTGGTCGGGGTCGGTGGCCGAGTGGCCGTAGACCCGCATCACGAAGAGCTGACCGACCTTCTCTTCCAACGACATCTGGGAGATGAGGCCGCGCAGCCGCGTGTCGCGGTCGACGGCGTCGGAGGCGTCGGTGGCGTCGGCATGGGCGGTCCCGCTGAGCGCGAGGCTTGCACTGATGCCTGCGGTGGCGGCGAGGACGGTACGTCTGGAGGGGCGTGCGGTGTTTCCTGTGCTTCCCGTGCTGGTGTCGGGCACGTGCGCTCCTTCCGGAGGAGATCCACTGAAGGAAACTTCCGAGGAGCCACCAATATCCGGGAAGTTTCTGCCAGTCAAGGGAGCGCGCAGCAAGCGGACGGCCCCAGGATGCGAGCATCCCGGCATGACGACACGTTCCTTCCTCGTACTTCACGGCTGGCAGAATCACCGGCCCAGGGACCACTGGCAGCACTGGCTCGCCGATCACCTCCGTGAGCTCGGGCACCACGTCACCTATCCGCAACTGCCCGACCCCGACGACCCCGATCTCGAGGTCTGGCTGGCCGAGTTGGGACGGCACCTCACGGAGTTGCCGAGGGGCGGGGAGCGGATCGTGCTCGCGCACAGTCTCTCCGCCGTGCTGTGGCTGCATGCCGTTGCGCGCGGTGTGAAGGAGGTGCGGGAAGCGGACCGGGTGCTTCTCGTCGCACCGCCCTCCGGATCCGTACTCCTCCAGTATCCGGAAGTCGCCGAATTCGCCGCACCCGCGCTGGACTTCGGCCTTCCGGGGCCGACCCGGCTCGTGGCGGGTGACAACGATCCGTACTGTCCGGAAGGCGCCCGTGCCGGCTTCGGTGAGCCCCTCGGGATCCCCACCGAGATCATCCCCGGCGCCGGCCACCTCGACCTCGACGCCGGTTACGGCTCCTGGCCCGCCGTACTGGAGTGGTGTCTGGACCCGGCCGGCCCGCTCACCGCCCGTCCGACGGTGTAGCCCTGTCGCGCAGTTCCGGCGTCGTCGCGCCCACCGCAGCCACCGCCAGCAGGCACATGAGGCCCCCGGTGACGAGCGCGGTGGCGCCGGAGGTCCAGCCGGCGACGAGGCCGCCGCGTACGTTGCCGAGGCTCGGCCCCGCCTGGCCGACGATCACCTCGGCCGCGGTGACCCGGCCGAGCAGCGCGTCCGGTGTCCGGGTCTGGACGATCGTGGAGCGGGACACGACGGACAGCGAGTCCGCCGCTCCGACCACGACCAGGAGCCCGATGCCGGTCAGGGGGCTGGTCGTGAGCCCGAAGAGGAGCACGGCCGCGCCCCAGGTGCCCGTGCCGCACAGCATCACCCGGCCGGGGCGCCTCAACCGGGTCACCGGGCCGGACAGCAGCGTCGCTCCTGTCCCGCCCACCGCCATCGCCGACAGGAACAGGCCCAGCGTGCGCGGGTCGCCGCCGAACCGTTCGGCGTTGACCAGCGGGAAGAGGCTGATGGGGAAGGCCAGGACCGTGGCGGCGAGGTCGGTGATCAGCGCGCCCCGAACCACCCGGTGCCCGGCCAGGAAACGCAGGCCGTCCAGCACCCCGCGCAGGCCGCCCTGCGCCGGTTCGCCCTCGGGCGGCAGCGCGGGCAGGCCGAAGGCGCCGTAGAAGGAGAGGCCGAAGCTGAGGGCGTCCAGGAGGTAGCAGGTGCCGATGCCCAGCCGGCCGAGCAGTACGCCGGCCAGTGCGGGGCCGGCGAGCATCATCGCCTGGCCGGTGACCTGGTTGAGCGCGAGTCCGGCGGCCACCTGGTCCTTGGGCAGGAGCCGGGGCACGAACACGCCCGCCGCCGGAGCGCCGAGCGCGCCGAACGCCGACTGGACGGCGACCAGGGCGAGTACGGCGATCACGGGGACGTGTCCGGTGAAGCCCTGTACCGCGAGGAGGAGGGAGCAGGCAGCCTGGCCGACCGTGGCCGTCAGGAAGATCCGGCGGCGGTCGGCGCGGTCCACCCACGACCCCGCGAACAGCCCGAACGTCACCATCGGCAACGCCTGCGCCAGCCCGACCGCACCGCTCCACGCCGCGCTGTGCGTCATGTCCCAGACCTGGTACATGACGGTGACCATGGTCATGAAGCCGCCGAGCGTGGACACGGTGCGCCCGATCAGCAGCCGCCGGAAGACGGGGGAGGTGTGCAGGGGGCGTACGTCGATGAGGGAACGTGTCAGGCTCATGAGCGCGGTGGCACGGGGATGGCGCACGGCGCCGACGGCTGGATCACCGGGGGAGGCTAACCGGGCACCCGCGACCCCGGCCAGTCAATTCGACCGCACCTCGGCTGCCGCCCCGCTACGCCGCCTCGTTCAGCAGCCGCACGAGGTGTTCGCGCCCCGCGCCCAGCAGTTCGGGGAGCGGGGCGGCCGTCTCGTACCACCGCTTCTCGTACTCCCAGCACAGCCAGCCGTCCCAGCCGTGGCGGCACAGGACGTCCACGCACTCGGTGAGCGGCAGCACCCCGGCACCGAGCGGCAGGGGGGTGGTGTCGTCGGCCGAGGCGATGTCCTTGACCTGGACGTATCCGAGGTAGGGGGACAGGGCCGCGTACGACTCCTGCGGCTGCTCGCCGCCCAGCCAGGTGTGCATCACGTCCCACAGCGCGCCGATCTGACGATGGCCGACGGGGCCGAGGACGCGGATCGCGTCGGCGCCGGTGCGGTGCGAGTCGTGGGTCTCCAGGAGGATGCGGACACCGAGGGCGGACGCGTCCTCGGCGGCGGTGCCCAGGCGGCGGGCGGCCGTGGCGTCGGACTCCGCCCGCGGGAGGTCCGGGTCGGCGCCCGGGAAGACCCGGACGAAGGGGGCGCCCAGGTCGTGGGCGAGTTCGAGGAGCCCGCGGATCTCGTCGAGCACGGGCTGGTCGTCGCCGGGGGCCGCGACCTTGGCGTACCCGGCGAGCCCCAGCACCTCGACGCCGGTCGCCTTGAACGCGGCGGCCACGTCGGCCCGGTCGGCGGGCCCGAGCCCGGGGTGCACCGGCTCCTCCGGGTGGGCGCGCAGTTCCACGCCGTGGTAGCCGTGGGCGGTCGCGAGCGCCAGTACCTCAGGCACGGGCAGGCCGGGGACACCGAGGGTGGAGAAGGCGAGCTTCATATGCACCGACCCTACTCGTCACTCGGCCGATCCGTGCAGATCCAGGCGCCAGTCCTGGCCCACGAGATCCCTGCCGAAGGAGCGGTGCGGCTTCTCGGCGATGAGGACGAAGCCGTGGCGCTGGTAGATGCGGCGCGCCGAGGCCAGGATGTCGTTGGTCCACAGCACCAGGTCCCGGTAGCCGACGCCGCGCGCGAAGTCGATCACGGCCTCGACCAGCCGGTCGCCGATGCCGAGCCCGCGCGCCTCGGGTTCGACGAGGAGGAGCCGCAGCCGGGCGGTGGCGGGCGTGTCGTCGCGCACGCACATCACACAGCCCACGGCCCGGCGGTTCAGCTCGGCGATCCACACCCGCTCCAGATGCGGGTCGTGGTCCTCGGCGAAGTCGGCGACGATGCGTGCGACGAGTCCCTCGTAGTCGGTGTTCCAGCCGTACTCGGCGGCGTACAGCGCGGCGTTGCGCTGCACGATCCAGCCGAGGTCGCCGGGGCCGGGCTCGCGCAGGACGACGTCCCCGGGGCCCGGGGCGCGTCCGTCGCCGAGGATGCCGCGGATGGTGCGCATCGCCTCCGCGAGCCGGTCCCGGTCACCCGGAGCGACGGTCCCCAGAAGCGAGCCGACCGTCTCCCGCGCCCGCTCGTCGAGCAGATCGGCGGCCTCGCGCCCGCGCGGCGTGAGGCTGATACGCCGACGCCGCGGATCCTTCTCCGACGGCGCCCGCTGGACCAGCCCGTCCTGCTCGAACTTGTTCAGGATCCGGCTCAAGTACCCCGCGTCGAGGGAGAGTTCGGCACGAAGATCGGCGACGTCCGTGCGCGGCGAGTGGGCCAGCTCGTACAGCACGCGGGACTCGGTGAGGGTGTACGGGGCGTAGAGGTGGCGGCCGTAGTCGAGGGCGCCGATCACGTTGGTGTAGAAGCGGTTGAAGGCGCGGATGTCCTGGACGGTCATGATGCGGCCTCGAAGTCTCGATGCTTGACTCAGTCAGAGATACCGTTACTCCGAGGCTAGACCGGCATACGCCGCGCGTCCATGCCCGGGCCCCTGCTCGTCGACGGGCCGGTAGGCGGTCACCCTCCGCCACGGGGCCACACCGCGGCGGCACCCACTCCGACGTCACGCAACCGGCGCGCCAGCAGCTCGATCTCGGGCAAGGTGCCCTCGTATCCGGCGGTCAGAACCCGCTCCAACACGCTTCCGACCTGGGCCGGGCCGAGATCGAGCTCCCTCCGCAGAACCCGCATCACTGCCACCCGGTCGACGGGTGGCTCCAGACGCAGCACCGCCGCCCCGTGTTCGATGAGCAACCGCCGCCGTACGTCGTCCGGCACCTCCCGTCCGCATACGGCGACGGCTGCCCCGCACTCCGGGCAGACCGTCTCGGTGTCCCAGCGCAACGAGTCCCCGACCAGGGCCTGGACCCCATGCCACCTGGCGGGGGCGCCGCAGTCCGGGCACGGGACGGAATCCTCGAGGGAGACGGCACGCACGACCCGGAGAAACCCCTCTGCACTCGGGCCGGCAACACCGACGTCCGTGACGTCAGGACCGTGGCACCCCGGAGGACCCCCGTACCATCAACTCCCCCCGCACCGTGGCGATACCACCCGGCGGCGGCTCCTCACGCCCCATCGCGATGCGGCCCGCACGTGCTCCCGCCTCCGCCAGGGGCAACCGCACCGTCGTGAGGGACGGCACCGCGTCGATGCTGAAGGGGAGGTCGTCGAAGCCGGCGACCGAGACGTCCTCGGGTATGCGCAGGGCGGACTCGCGCAGGGCGGCGCACGTGCCGAGGGCGACGGAGTCGTTCGCGGCGACCACCGCGGTCAGGGACGGGTCCCGCCGCAGGAGTTCCAGCGTCGCCTCGTAACCGGAACGGCGGTCGTAGCGGCCGTGGACCGTCCAGTTCGGGTCCTCCTCGATCCCGGCCGCGGCCAGCGCCGCGCGGTGGCCCTCCAGTCGGTGCCGGGTCGTGGTGCGCTCCTCGGGACCCGCGATGTAGCCGAGCCGGCGATGACCGAGACCGATCAGATGATCCGTCAACTCACGTGCGCCACCACGGTTGTCGAAGGTGAGCGCGACGGCCTGGGTCTCGGGGGCGGGTGGCCGACCGCACAGCACCACCCGCGTGCCCGCCTCCGTGAGCTTGCGCAGCTTCGCCGCCACCGCCGCCGCGTGCGGCGCGTCCTCTACGGCCCCGCCGGTCAGCACGACCGCGGCCGCCCGCTGCCGCTGGAGCAGGGTCAGGTACGTCAACTCCCGCTCGGGCGAGCCCCCCGTGTTGCAGACCACGGCCAGCCGTTCGCCGCCGGCCCGGCCGCCCGGCCCGCCGATCTCGGCCTGGATCGCGCTTGCCATGATCCCGAAGAAGGGGTCCGCGATGTCGTTGACCAGGATGCCGACCAGGTCGGACGTGGCCGCCGCGAGGGCGCTCGCGGGGCCGTTGAGGACGTAGTCCAGCTCGTCCACGGCCCGCAGCACCCGCTCCCGCGTGGAGGCGGCCACGGGATAGTTGCCGTTCAGCACGCGCGACACCGTCGCGGGCGAGACCTGGGCGCGGGCCGCCACGTCCGCCAGGGTCACCGTCATCTCGTCGTCCTCCGGTCGCGCATCTCGTCGTACGTCGTGCAGACCATAAGGCCAATGCCCCGAGTTGTTCGCCCCCTCGAACAACTCGACCATGTCACGGTCTTGTACAGACCACTGGTGAGAGGCTAGCTTCTTCCATGTAGAAAGCGCTTGCACGACCGGTCCGTGCGGACCGGCCTGGCGGACGAAGGGGACGACGTGACGCGCAAGACGGTGCGTATCGCCATGAACGGCGTGACCGGACGCATGGGCCACCGACAGCACCTCGTCCGGTCCATCCTCGCCCTGCGCGACCAGGGCGGCCTCGACCTCGGCGACGGCACTGTGCTGTGGCCCGAACCGGTCCTGGTCGGACGCCGCGAGCACGCCGTACGGGCGCTCGCCGAGCGGAATGGTCTGGACCACTGGTCGACAGACCTGGACGCGGTCCTCGCCGACCCGTCCGTCGACATCTACTTCGACGCCCAGGTCACCTCCGCCCGCGAGGAGGCGATCAGGAAGGCCATCGCCGCCGGCAAGCACATCTACACCGAGAAGCCCACCGCGACCAGCCTCGACGGCGCCCTCGAACTGGCCCGCCTCGCCCACGAGAAGGGCATCAGACACGGCGTGGTCCAGGACAAGCTCTTCCTCCCCGGCCTGCTGAAGCTGAAGCGCCTCGTGGACGGCGGCTTCTTCGGCCGGATCCTGTCCGTCCGCGGCGAGTTCGGCTACTGGGTCTTCGAGGGCGACTGGCAGCCCGCCCAGCGCCCCTCCTGGAACTACCGCGCGGAGGACGGCGGCGGCATCGTCGTCGACATGTTCCCGCACTGGGAGTACGTCCTGCACGAGCTGTTCGGCCGCGTGACCTCCGTCCAGGCCCTCGCCACCACCCACGTCCCGCAGCGCTGGGACGAGAACGGCAAGCCGTACGACGCGACGGCGGACGACGCGGCGTACGGCATCTTCGAACTCGAGGGCGGCGCCGTCGCCCAGATCAACTCCTCCTGGGCCGTACGGGTCAACCGCGACGAACTGGTCGAGTTCCAGGTGGACGGCACAGAGGGCTCGGCGGTCGCCGGCCTGCGCAACTGCCGTGTCCAGCACCGAGGTTCCACCCCCAAGCCCGTCTGGAACCCCGACCTACCCGCCACCGAGGTCTTCCGCGACCAGTGGCAGGAGGTCCCGGACAACCAGGACTTCGACAACGGCTTCAAGGCCCAGTGGGAGCTGTTCCTCAAGCACGTCTACGCCGACGCCCCCTACCACTGGGACCTCCTGGCCGGCGCCCGCGGTGTGCAGCTCGCCGAGCTGGGCCTGCGCTCCTCGGCCGAGGGCCGCCGTATCGACGTACCGGAGATCGCGCTGTGACCCTCCGACTCCCGGACGCGGACGGCGGGTTGCGGACCTACGAACCCCGCACCGACCCGCTCGCCCTCACTCCCGGCGCCCCTTTCACCTCCCGTACGGTCTTCTCGGCGGCGCACGTCGTCGCCGACCCGTTCGCCGACGTGTCGCCCGACTCGCCCGCCGCCGTCGACTGGGACGCCACTCTCGCCTTTCGCCGCCATCTGTGGTCCCACGGGCTTGGCGTGGCGGAGGCGATGGACACCGCCCAGCGCGGGATGGGCCTGGACTGGGTGGGTGCGGCGGAGCTGATCCGGCGCTCCGCGGCCGAGGCCGGGGCGACCGGCGGACGGATCGCCTGCGGGGTCGGCACCGACCACATCATCGCCGGCTCGCTCGCGGAGATCCGGGGAGCGTACGAGGAGCAGCTGGCGCTGGTGGAGGAGTCGGGAGCGCAGGCCATCCTCATGGCCTCACGCGCACTGACCGCGACGGCGAAGGGCCCCGACGACTACTGCGACGTCTACGGCCACCTCCTTCGCCAGTGCGCAGAGCCGGTGATCCTGCACTGGCTCGGCCCGATGTTCGACCCGGCACTGGCGGGCTACTGGGGTTCGTCCGACCTGGACGCGGCCACCGACACCTTCCTCGAGGTCATCGCCGCCCACCCCGACAAGGTGGAGGGCGTGAAGATCTCTCTCCTGGACGCGGACCGCGAGATCGACCTGCGCCGACGCCTCCCGGACGGTGTCCGCTGCTACACCGGCGACGACTTCAACTACCCCGAGCTGATCGCGGGCGACGAGCGCGGCTTCAGCCACGCCCTGCTCGGCATCTTCGACCCACTGGGCCCGCTGGCGGCGGAGGCGGTGCGCGTCCTGGACACGGGAAGCAAGGACGGCTTCCGTGAACTCCTGGACCCCACCGTCGAGTTGTCCCGTCACCTCTTCCAGCACCCCACCCGCTTCTACAAAACAGGAGTGGTCTTCCTGGCCTGGCTGGCGGGCCACCAGTCCCACTTCACGATGGTCGGCGGCCTCCAGTCGGCCCGCTCCCTGCCGCACCTGGCCCGCGCCTACGAACTGGCCGACGGCCTGGGCCTGTTCCCCGACCCGAAGCAGGCGGAGGCCCGGATGAGAACCCTTCTCTCCCTCCACGGGGTGGACCAATGACCGACGAGAACCTCGCCCGCTTCTCCATCAACCAGATGACGGTGAAGCAACTGTCCCTCCCCGAACTTGTCGCGGCCTGCCGCGAGTTGGGTGTGTCACAGGTGGGCCTGTGGCGGGAACCCGTCCAGACGTACGGCGTGGAGGCGACGGCGAAGCTGATGCGCGACGCGGGCCTGACGGTGACGACGCTGTGCCGGGGCGGCTTCTTCACGGCGACCGACCCCGCCGAACGCGCCGCCGCCCTGGCAGACAACCGCAGAGCCGTGGACGAGGCGGCAACCCTGGGTACGGACACACTGATACTGGTCTCGGGCGGTCTCCCGCCCGGCTCCAGGGACCTGCACGGCGCCCGGGAACGCATCGCGGACGCGCTGGCGGAACTGGGCCCGTACGCGCAGGCGCACGGCGTACGCCTGGCCATCGAGGCCCTGCACCCCATGTATGCCGCCGACCGCTGCGTGGTCTCCACCCTCACCCAGGCCCTGGACCTCGCGGAACGCTTCCCGGCAGCTCAGGTGGGCGTCGCGGTGGACACGTACCACATCTGGTGGGACGACGCGGCCCCCGAGCAGATCGCCCGGGCGGGCGCGGGCGGCCGTATCCACACGTTCCAACTGGCCGACTGGACCACCCCACTGCCAAGAGGCGTCCTCAACGGGCGCGGCCAGCTCGGCGACGGCGCGATCGACATGCGGGAGTGGAAGGGCTACGTGGAGTCCGCCGGATACACCGGTCCCATCGAGGTCGAGCTGTTCAACGAGGAGCTGTGGGCCCGCGACGGCCGGGAGGTGCTCGCGGAGACGGCGGGGCGGTTCGTGGAGCACGTGATGCGTGGAACACGTGATCCGTTGCGCGCCTGACAGGAAAGGGCCGAAAAAGATCTTGGAATCCCGTGCAACCCTTCCCGCCCTTGGCGGGTCGTACCTGGCATCAGAACTTCTGGGGAGGGATCTGGGGGGATCGCGGGGGTTCTGATGTGGAGGGGAAGAGCCGAGGGGGCCCGGTCGACGGACTGGGCCCCCTCGAAGCTGTCACCCGGCTTCCAGAAGAAGACTCCGCACCTCAGCAGCACGTTCGCGTACGGCCGGGCCTCGCCGGTGCGGACGACCAGGCGTGCGCCCCGCGACAGCTGCTTCAGGCGGTCGTGCGGGACCAGGGCCAGGTCCGGGAACTCGCCCTCCAGCAGCGCGGCCGCCGCCGGATTGGCCTCCCGTACCTCCGTCGCCGCCGTCGCCCCCTCCACCACCAGCTCGTCGAGGACCCCGGCCAGTACGTCCGCGAAGGACGGGACTCCGGCCCGGAACGCCAGGTCCACGACCTTCGGGCCGTCGGGTATCGGCATACCGGCGTCGCACACGAGCACCCCGTCGCCGTGGCCCAATTCCGCCAGCGCGCCGCTGCGCAAGACCCCGAGACAGGATCGTGATGTCAGACACGGGCGGTAGCGTCGGCTCATGTCCAATCAGGTGGGGAACCCCACGGGCGAGCGACGACTGGCCGTGCTCGAAGGCGTCCTGGAGCGGATCACGTACGCCAACGAGGAGAACGGCTACACGGTCGCCCGGGTCGACACCGGGCGGGGTGGCGGCGATCTGCTCACGGTCGTCGGCGCGCTGCTCGGTGCGCAGGTCGGCGAGTCGCTGCGCATGGAGGGCCGCTGGGGCTCGCACCCGCAGTACGGCAAGCAGTTCACCGTCGAGAACTACACGACCCTGCTGCCCGCCACCGTTCAGGGCATCCGTCGCTACCTGGGATCGGGGCTGGTCAAGGGCATCGGACCGGTCTTCGCCGATCGCATCACCCAGCATTTCGGCCTGGACACCCTGAAGATCATCGAGGAGGAGCCCAAGCGGCTCATCGAGGTGCCCGGGCTCGGCCCCAAGCGCACCAGGAAGATCGCCGACGCCTGGGAGGAACAGAAGGCGATCAAGGAGGTCATGCTCTTCCTCCAGACCGTCGAGGTGTCCACGTCCATCGCCGTGCGCATCTACAAGAAGTACGGCGACGCGTCGATCTCCGTCGTGAAGAACCAGCCGTATCGGCTTGCCGCCGACGTCTGGGGCATCGGCTTCCTCACCGCCGACAAGATCGCCCAGTCCGTCGGCATCCCGCACGACAGCCCGGAGCGCGTCAAGGCGGGTCTGCAGTACGCGCTGTCCCAGTCCACCGACCAGGGCCACTGCTATCTGCCCGAGGAGCGGCTCATCGCCGACGCGGTGAAGCTGCTCCAGGTCGACACCGGCCTCGTCATCGAGTGCCTGGCCGAGCTGGCGGAGCCCACGGAGGACGGCGAGGAGCCTGGCGTCGTACGGGAGAAGGTGCCCGGGCCCGACGGCGGCTCGCAGCCCGTCACCGCCGTCTACCTCGTCCCCTTCCACCGCGCCGAACTCTCCCTCTCCGCCCAGCTGCTGCGCCTCCTGCGCACCGGCGAGGACCGAATGCCCGCCTTCCGGGACGTGGCCTGGGACAAGGCGCTCGGCTGGCTGAAGGGTCGTACCGGCGCCGAGCTGGCCCCCGAGCAGGAGGCCGCCGTCCGGCTGGCGCTGACCGAGAAGGTCGCCGTCCTCACCGGCGGACCCGGCTGCGGCAAGTCCTTCACCGTGCGCTCGATCGTGGAGCTGGCCCGCGCCAGGAAGGCCCGGGTCGTGCTGGCCGCGCCCACCGGCCGCGCCGCGAAGCGTCTGGCCGAGCTGACCGGGGCCGAGGCCTCCACCGTTCACCGCCTGCTGGAGCTCAAGCCGGGCGGCGACGCGGCGTACGACAAGGACCGCCCGCTGGACGCCGACCTGGTGGTCGTCGACGAGGCCTCCATGCTGGACCTCCTGCTCGCCAACAAGCTGGTCAAGGCGGTCCCGCCCGGGGCGCACCTCCTCTTCGTCGGGGACGTGGACCAGTTGCCCAGCGTCGGCGCCGGCGAGGTGCTGCGCGACCTGCTGGCCGACGGCAGCCCGATCCCCGCCGTGCGCCTGACCCGGGTCTTCCGCCAGGCCCAGCAGTCGGGCGTGGTGACCAACGCGCACCGGATCAACTCCGGGCAGCATCCGGTGACGGACGGCATGAAGGACTTCTTCCTCTTCGTCGAGGACGACACGGAGGCGGCCGGGCGGCTGACGGTGGATGTCGCGGCGCGGCGCATTCCGGCCCGGTTCGGGCTCGATCCGCGCCGGGACGTGCAGGTCCTGGCACCGATGCACCGGGGACCGGCCGGCGCGGGCACGCTCAACGGGCTGCTCCAGCAGGCCATCTCACCGGGCCGCCCCGACCTGCCGGAGAAGCGGTTCGGCGGCCGGGTCTTCCGCGTCGGCGACAAGGTCACCCAGATTCGCAACAATTACGAGAAGGGCAAGAACGGTGTCTTCAACGGCACCGTGGGCGTGGTCACCTCGCTCGACCCGGTCGACCAGCGCCTGACGGTGCTCACGGACGAGGACGAGGAGGTTCCGTACGAGTTCGACGAGCTGGACGAGCTGGCGCACGCGTACGCGGTGACCATTCACCGCTCGCAGGGAAGTGAATATCCCGCGGTGGTGATTCCGGTCACTACGGGCGCGTGGATGATGCTCCAGCGGAACCTGCTGTACACCGCGGTCACACGCGCCAAGCAGCTGGTTGTCCTCGTCGGTTCACGCAAGGCGATCGGCCAGGCGGTGCGCACGGTCTCAGCCGGACGGCGTTGTACCGCACTGGACTTCAGACTGGATCACAGAATCACCGGATCACCGAAAAATGATCGATCAAATGAGTCGTGAAGGTCACAGAGCACTTCCGGTTGCCCGGTCGAGGGGGCAGGATGAGCAGATTGGCGGCACTGAGTGCCGTCCATAGGCCCAATGGCGGCCCCGAGTGCACTCTCCACAGCCAAATGGGGGATGGTAGAGACAGTCAGGGCACCTCGAAGATGAGGCACTACGTCGGTGAGGGAAGACGTGAGCGACAACTCTGTAGTACTGCGGTACGGCGACGGCGAGTACACCTACCCGGTGATTGACAGCACCGTCGGCGACAAGGGCTTCGACATCGGGAAGCTCCGCGCCCAGACCGGTCTGGTCACTCTCGACAGCGGCTACGGCAACACCGCCGCCTATAAATCCGCGATCACCTACCTGGACGGCGAAGGCGGCATCCTCCGGTACCGCGGATACCCGATCGAGCAGCTGGCCGAGCGCTCCACCTTCCTGGAGGTGGCCTACCTGCTGATCAACGGTGAGCTGCCGACCGTCGACGGGCTCTCCGCCTTCAAGGGCGACATCACGCGGCACACCCTGCTGCACGAGGACGTCAAGAACTTCTACCGGGGCTTCCCGCGCGACGCCCATCCGATGGCCATGCTGTCGTCGGTGGTCTCGGCGCTTTCCACCTTCTACCAGGACAGCCACAACCCGTTCGACGAGCAGCAGCGCAACCTCTCGACGATCCGGCTGCTCGCCAAGCTGCCGACGATCGCGGCGTACGCCTACAAGAAGTCGATCGGCCATCCCTTCGTCTACCCGCGCAACGACCTCGGCTACGTCGAGAACTTCCTGCGCATGACCTTCTCGGTCCCGGCCGACGAGTACGAGCTGGACCCGGTCGTCGTTTCCGCGCTCGACAAGCTGCTCATCCTGCACGCCGACCACGAGCAGAACTGTTCGACGTCGACGGTCCGCCTGGTCGGTTCCTCCCAGGCCAACATGTTCGCGTCGATCTCCGCCGGCATCAGCGCCCTGTGGGGCCCGCTGCACGGCGGCGCCAACCAGTCCGTCCTCGAGATGCTCGAGGGCATCCGTGACGCGGGTGGCGACGTCGACACCTTCATCCGCAAGGTGAAGAACAAGGAGGACGGCGTCCGCCTGATGGGCTTCGGCCACCGGGTCTACAAGAACTTCGACCCGCGTGCCCGCATCATCAAGGCCGCCGCGCACGACGTGCTCTCCGCGCTGGGCAAGGAGGACGAGCTCCTCGACATCGCCCTCAAGCTGGAGGAGCACGCGCTCTCCGACGACTACTTCGTCGAGCGCAAGCTCTACCCGAACGTCGACTTCTACACCGGCCTGATCTACCGGGCCATGGGCTTCCCGACCGAGATGTTCACGGTCCTGTTCGCCCTCGGCCGGCTGCCGGGCTGGATCGCCCAGTGGCACGAGATGATCAAGGAGCCCGGCTCCCGCATCGGCCGCCCGCGCCAGATCTACACGGGTGTCGTCGAGCGCGACTTCATTCCCGTCGAGGAGCGCTGACACCTGCCGGTGGGAGGACGCTCTTTCCCTGGCGTCCTGTTCACCGGGTCCGTGTTCCCCGGGCTTCGGGCGTGCCGTGCCATGGTGACCGGTGGTGCGGTGGCTCGGGGCCTGAGGCCGGGGGTCCGGGGGTCGTCCCCCGGGTGAGCACGGCCACGGGCGCGGTGGAGCGCGACTTCATTCCCGTCGAGGAGCGCTGACACCTGCCGTCGGCAGTCGTAGCAGTCGTAGCAGGCATAAAAGAAGGCGCCCTGGAGCGTCGGTCCCCCCACGGGCCGACGACCAGGGCGCCTTCCCGTGTCCCGGTACGGATTCCCCCCACGGGATCCGGCCGGGCGCTGAAAGGACAGCGCCTGAATCGCTGTCTTGAGCACAACGAGCAGAACCCGCCGTGCTCCAGTGATGCAGTTGATGCGGTGCGATCTGCCGGGACCCGTACGGTTCGGGAGGGCCGCTCAAAGCTTCCCGAAGTACGTGCCCCGGCAACGCATCTCTGAGGAAGTCCCCCAAGACATCCCCAGATGCCAGTCAGCGCCCCCCAAGACGCTTTCCGACATCGTCAACTTAGACCTTCGAACCCCTTCGATGGTTACGTTCACATCACTGTGATCTGCGTCTCTTGCATATGTCCGTTAGATGCGCAAGAGCCCCGATACTGCAATCGGGGCTCCAGCGTAAGGATGATGCGCGAGCCTTGTGAAGAGCTTATGTGAGGCGCGCGCCGGTCTCTAGAGGGACTCTTACTTCGGCTGCGGCTAACTGCCGGTAACTTCCGCGGGGTTCAGCGAAAACGCCTGAGCCGCAGGCTGTTGGTCACCACGAACACCGAGGAGAAGGCCATCGCCGCCCCCGCGATCATGGGGTTGAGCAGCCCCGCGGCGGCCAGCGGCAGCGCGGCCACGTTGTAGCCGAACGCCCACACCAGGTTGCCCTTGATGGTGGCCAGCGTCCGCCGCGACAGCCGGATCGCGTCCGCGGCCACCCGCAGGTCCCCGCGCACCAGCGTCAGATCCCCGGCCTCGATCGCCGCGTCCGTACCGGTCCCCATCGCCAGACCCAGATCGGCGGTGGCAAGCGCGGCCGCGTCGTTGACGCCGTCACCCACCATGGCGACGGTCCGGCCCTCGCCCCGCAGCCGCCGTACGACGTCGACCTTGTCCTCGGGCAGCACCTCGGCGATCACCTCGTCGATGCCCACGGCCCGCGCGACGGCCTCGGCCACCGCCAGGTTGTCCCCGGTCAGCAGCACCGGCGTGAGCCCCAGCGCGCGCAATTCGGCCACCGCCTGGGCGCTGGTCTCCTTGACCGCGTCGGCGACCGCGAGGACGCCCCGCGCCGCTCCGTCCCAGCCCGCCACGACGGCCGTACGACCGTTCCTCTCGACCTCGTCCTTGACGCGGGCCAACTCCTGCGGAAGCTCGGTGAACAGGCGCCCCACGGCCACCTCACGGCCCGCCACGCGCCCGCGTACGCCCCGCCCGGGGACGTTCTCGAAGTGCTCCACGCCCGGCAGCGTCCCGGCGCGCTTCTCGGCTCCGGCCGCGACCGCCTGGGCCACCGGGTGCTCGGAGGCGTGCTCCACGGCGCCCACGAGCCGCAGCAGTTCCTTCTCGTCGGTGCCTTCGGCGGCGTACACCTCCTGGAGGGTCATACGGCCCGTGGTGACCGTGCCGGTCTTGTCCAGGACGACCGTGTCGACGCGGCGCGTGGACTCCAGGACCTCCGGGCCCTTGATGAGGATGCCGAGCTGCGCGCCGCGGCCGGTGCCGACCATCAGCGCGGTCGGCGTGGCCAGGCCCAGGGCACACGGACAGGCGATGATCAGTACGGCGACGGCGGCCGTGAAGGCGGCGGTGCCGTCCCCGGTCACGCCGAGCCACGCCCCGAAGGTGGCCACCGCGACGAGAATGACCGCCGGCACGAACACGGCGGAGATCCGGTCGGCCAGCCGCTGCACCTCGGCCTTGCCGTTCTGCGCGTCCTCCACCAGCCGCGCCATCCGGGCGAGCTGGGTGTCCGCGCCGATGCGGGTCGCCTCGACGACGAGCCGCCCGCCCGCGTTGACGGTGGCGCCGGTGACCGCGTCCCCGACGCCCACGTCCACCGGCACCGACTCGCCGGTCAGCAGGGCCGCGTCGATCGCGGAGGCGCCCTCGACCACGACGCCGTCGGTGGCTACCTTCTCGCCGGGCCGTACGACGAACCGGTCGCCGACGGCCAGCTGCGCCACGGGGATCCGCACCTCACGCCCGCCCCGTAGTACGGCGACGTCCTTCGCGCCCAGCTCCATCAGCGCCCGCAGCGCCGCTCCCGCGCGCCGCTTGGAGCGGGCCTCCAGATAGCGGCCGAGCAGGATCAGCGCGACGACTCCGGCGGCCACCTCCAGATAGATCGTCGACGCGGCGTCCATGCGGGCGACGGTGAACCGGAACTCGTCGTGCATGCCCGGCATGCCCGCGTCGCCGAAGAACAGCGCCCACAGCGACCAGCCGAACGCCGCCAGCGTGCCGACCGAGACGAGCGTGTCCATGGTGGCGGCGCCGTGCCGCACGTTCGTCCAGGCGGCCCGGTGGAACTGCCAGCCGCCCCAGACGACGACCGGTGCGGCGAGCGTGAGCGAGAGCCACTGCCAGTTGTCGAACTGGAGCGCCGGGATCATGGCGATCAGGACGACGGGCAGGGCCAGCAGCGCCGAGACGAGGAGACGGTGGCGCAGGGCCGCCAGCTCCGGGTCGGGGGCCTCTGTTCCTCCCGTGTCAGGCTCGGGCTGTGGCGGCGCCGGCTCCTCGGCGGTGTACCCCGTCTTCACGACGGTGGCGATCAGGTCGGCGACCTGGACCCCGGGGGCGTAGCTGACCTTCGCCTTCTCCGTCGCGTAGTTCACGGTGGCGGTGACACCGTCCATGCGGTTGAGCTTCTTCTCCACACGGGCGGCGCAGGAGGCGCAGGTCATCCCGCCGATCAGCAGCTCGATCCGGGCGGTCTCGGCGGTTTCGGTGGTCGCGGCGGCTGCCGGTATCCGTGGTGTGTCGGTTTCTGGTACGGCGGTTGGTGCGGTGCTGCTGGTCATGTACGACTCCGGGCAACGGACGGGCCGTACGGATCCAGTATCAGCTGGTCGGTACGGCCCGAGTCGGGAGATACGTGTCAGGGGTTTGGTCGTGCGGCTCGGGCCTGCGTACGGCGTCGGCTCAGACGGTGCCGACGAGCTCGAAGCCGGCCTCGTCGACGGCGGCGCGGACGGCTTCCTCGTCGAGCGGGGCGGCCGAGACGACCGTGACCTCGCCGGTCGACGCGACGGCCGTGACCGAGGTGACACCGGGGACCTCGGAGAGCTCACCGGAGACGGAGCCTTCGCAGTGTCCGCAGCTCATCCCGGTCACCTTGTAGACGGTGGTGACGGAGCCCGTGGTGTCGATCTGCGTGGTCATGTGGTTACTCCTCGTCGAGGCGTGCGGGGCCGGTGGGGCCCACGGTGGGGCCGCACTATTCACACTATACCCCTAGGGGGTACCACTCCAAGGGATTGGCCCTCGTGTGCCGGGGAGCGATTCACCTCGTGTCGCGGTCGTTCCGCCCGGGTGTCCTCGGCGCGAAGGTGGCCAGGATCAGAAGGCCGCCGAACAGCAGCAGTGCGGTCGGCAGGGTGGGTTCGTCCGTCGCGTACGTCACCAGCACGGCCAGCGCCCACAGGGCCACCCCGGCCTGTCGACAGCGGCGTCGGCGGCCCGTGCGGAGCCGGCGGCGCCGCGGCGGGACCTGCCGCGGGCCGGGGATGTGGGCCCGGGGCGCACGGGGCGGCGGGGAGTGGGTCACGGCGGGTCCCCTCCTGCTGGCTGCTCCTGCTGGGGCGGTGTGTCCACGCGGTGTACGGCGGCGTATCCGCACCTTATGCGGCGGTGTATCCGCACCTTATGCAGATGCGCCGGGTGTCGCAGTCCGGGTGCCGCCACCGGTGCCGAGACGGGCGTCGGCGAGGGGTTCGAGGTAGCGGACCAGGACGTTCTTCAGTTCCCGCACGTACGCCTCGCGCTCGGCGCCCTCATGGGTGAGGACCAGCTCCAGGCCCGCCTTGTAGATGCCGAGGCAGACGTGCGCCGTGCGTGTGACGTCGGCCGGGGGCGTGTCGGGCAGGAACGAGGCGAGCAGTTCCTCGATACGGGTGACCAGCGTCAAGTGCAGGGCGTCGTGCTCCTCGGCGATCCGGCCGGGGGTGTCGGGGCCCTTCATCAGCGCGAAGAACACGGGGTGCTCGGTGTTGAAGGCGATGAAGCGGTCGACGGCCGCGCCGACGGCCTCCGCCAGCGGCGTGGCGGGGTCGACGGGCGCCAGCGCGACGCCGTACGTCTCGCGCATCTCGTGCATGAGCCGGTCGCCGAGCTCGATCGCGATGGCTTCCTTGTTGGGGAAGAACTGGTAGAGCGTGCCCGGCGAGACGCCCGCCTCGCGGGCGATGGCGTTGGTGCTGGTGGCCGTGTAGCCGCTCGTGCAGAAGACCGAGGCCGCGGCCTCCAGCAGCTGGGCGATGCGCCGCTCGCCGCGAGCCTGTCGGCGGCGCGGCTGTTCCTTCCCCTGGCTCCCGGGTTTGTCGGGCACGCGTTATCCCCAGTTCTCCGAACGCGATTGACAAACACGAGTGCTCGCTCGCATTCTGGAGAAACGCGAGCGATGTCTCGTGTTTGCCGGTCTATGGCAATGGCTGACCCATGCTGCCCTGCTCGCGCACGGTCGCACTGGTCACGGTGAAGGGGACACCGCACGATGACCGAAGTCAACACGCCGGCGCGGCAGGGGGAGGGCACGTCCCGGTCGGGAGACGGCCCGATCCGCCCAGGCGGCTGGACACGTTTCGTGACCGCCCGGCCCCGGCTGTCGTTGCTCGCCGCCCTCGTGCTGACCGTGCTTGCGGTGCTGGCGGGCAGCGGTGTCGCGGACCGCCTGGGCAGCGGCGGCTGGGAGGACCCGGCCGCCGAGTCCACGTACGCGACCAAGGCGCTCGAGCGCGAGTTCCCCGGCTCCCAGCCCAACCTGCTGCTCCTGGTCGACTCCGGCAGCTCCACGGTCGACGCCCCCGCGGTCGCCGACCGGGCCCGCGACCTCACCGAGCGGCTGGCCGGTGAGAAGGGCGTGACAGGCGTCGGCTCCTACTGGCAGAGCAGGTCGCCCGCCCTGCGCGCGAAGGACGGCCACGAGGCGCTGATTGCCGCGCGCATCACCGGCGACGACAAGACGATGGGGGAGACCCTCGACCGCATAGCACCCCACTACCGGGGGACGCACGGGCCGGTGACGGTGCGGGTCGGCGGCATCGTCGCGGTGCGGCACGAAATGCAGACGATCATCAAGGGCGACCTGGCGCGCGCCGAGATGATCGCGCTGCCGGTGACCCTGCTGTTGCTCGTGATGGTCTTCGGCAGCGCCGTCGCGGCCCTGCTGCCGCTGGGCATCGGCATCGTCGCCATCCTGGGCACGAACGCGGTGCTGCGCGGACTGACCGAGTTCACCGACGTCTCCGTCTTCGCGCTGAACCTCACCACGGCCCTCGGCCTTGGCCTCGCCATCGACTACGCCCTGTTCATCGTCCGCCGCTTCCGCGAGGAACTGGCCACGGGCGCCGCCCCGCCGACCGCCATCGGCACGACCCTGCGCACCGCCGGCCGCACGGTCCTCTTCTCCGCCCTCACGGTCGCCGTGTCGCTGGCGGCGATGCTGCTCTTCCCGCAGTACTTCCTGCGCTCCTTCGCCTACGCGGGCATAGCGGTGGTGCTGCTGGCCGCCGCGGCCGCGCTGATCCTGCTTCCGGCGGCCCTGGTGCTCCTCGGCCACCGGGTCAACTCCCTCGATCTGCGCCGCCTGTTCCGGCGCGGCCGGGAGGCCAGGGTCTCCGGGGAGGAAGGGACGGCCTGGGCGCGTACGGCGACTCTCGTGATGCGCCGGGCCCCATTCTTCGCCCTTGGCACTACGGCGCTCCTGATCATCCTCGGACTGCCTTTCCTGGGCGTGAAGTTCGGCACCGCGGACGACCGGCAACTGCCGTCGGGCGCCGAGTCCCATGTCGTGCAGCAGCACCTCAGGGACGGCTTCCCGGGCAGCCCCGGCGGCGGGCTCGAGGTGCTGGCCGAGGGGCGGGCGACCGAGGCGCAGTACGCCGACTACAAACAGCGGGTGGAAGCACTGCCCGAGGTGGTCCGGGTCGACGGGCCGCTGGTGAAGGGCGACTCGGCCTACTTCACCGTGCTGCCGAAGGGCGAGGCCGTCGATGATGAGGCGCAGCGACTTGTCGGCGACCTTCGGGCCATGCGTCCGCCGTTCGACACCAAGGTGACCGGCACGGCCGCCGTCCTGGTCGACTCCAAGCACGCGATAGGCGAACGGCTCCCGTGGGCGGCGGCGTTCATCGCGATCGTCACGCTGCTCCTTGTCTTCCTGCTCACCGGCAGCGTCGTGATACCGATCCAGGCGGTGGTGCTCAACGCGCTCAGCCTGACGGCGATGTTCGGCGCGGTGGTCTGGGTCTTCCAGGACGGCCATCTCTCGGGCGCTCTCGGCTTCACCAGCCCCGGCTCCATCGAGACCACCCTGCCCGTCCTGATGTTCTGCGTGGCCTTCGGTCTGTCCATGGACTACGGCGTGTTCCTGCTCTCCCGCATCAAGGAGGAGTACGACCGCACGGGCGACCACAACGAGGCGGTGCGGCACGGACTCCAGCGCACGGGCGGGCTGATCACGGCGGCGGCGGTCATCCTGGCCGTGGTCATGGTGGCGATCGGCACCTCGCGCGTGACCAACACCAAGATGCTCGGCCTGGGCATCGCTCTGGCCGTGTTGATGGACGCCATGGTGGTCCGCAGCCTGCTGGTTCCGGCGATCATGCGGCTCACCGGCCGGGCCACCTGGTGGGCACCCGCGCCCCTGCGCCGCTTCCACCGGCGGTTCGGTCTGAGCGAGGGCGAGCCGGCCGAGCCCGCCGAGGAGAAGGAGGCGGTGCCGGTGTGAGACAGGGGGCCGGTGGGACACAGTGATCCCTGAGGCGATCAGGGAAGGGTGAGGGACATGAAGGCTGTGGTGTTCGAGCGGTACGGGGAGCCGGCAGAGGTGCGGGACGTGGCCGATCCGCGGCCGGCCGAGCACGGAGTCGTGGTGCGGGTCGAGGCCACCGGCCTGTGCCGCAGTGACTGGCACGGCTGGATGGGCCACGACCCGGACATCACCCTGCCGCATGTGCCGGGTCATGAACTCGCCGGTGTCGTCGAGGCGGTGGGAGCCCGGGTGACCGGTTGGCACCCCGGTGACCGGGTCACCGTGCCCTTCGTCTGCGCCTGCGGCACCTGCGCCGCCTGTGCGGCGGGCGATCAGCAGGTGTGCGAGCGGCAGACCCAGCCGGGCTTCACCCACCGGGGCTCGTTCGCGCAGTACGTGGCCCTCGACCACGCCGACGTGAACCTCGTGGCGATCCCGGACGAGATGTCCTTCGCCACCGCCGCCTCGCTCGGCTGCCGCTTCGCGACCGCCTTCCGGGCCGTCGTGCAGCAGGGCCGGGTGGCCGCGGGGGAGTGGGTCGCGGTGCACGGCTGCGGGGGCGTGGGTCTGTCCGCGGTGATGATCGCGGCGGCCTCCGGAGCGCGGGTGGCCGCAGTGGACGTGTCGCCCAAGGCCCTGGAGCTGGCGCGGAAGTTCGGCGCCGCGGAGTGCGTCGACGCGACGCGCACCCCGGACACGGCGGCGGAGATCCTGGAGCTGACCGGAGGCGGTGCCCATCTCTCTCTGGACGCCCTCGGTTCCCCGGCCACCTGCGCCGCGTCGGTGAACGGCCTGCGCCGCCGGGGCCGGCACGTCCAGGTGGGCCTGCTGCCCTCCCAGGACGGCACGACCCCGGTCCCCATGTCCCGCGTCATCGCCCAGGAGCTCGAACTCCTCGGCAGCCACGGCATGGCCGCGCACACCTACCCGGGCATGCTGGAGCTGGTCCGCGCGGGCGTGCTCCGCCCCGACCTGCTGACGACGTCGACCATCCCCCTGGACGCGGCACCGGCGGCGCTCGCGGCGATGGGCACCGCACCCGGCGCGGGCGTCACGGTCATCGAGCCGTGGCGCTGAGCGCGGCCCACTCGCGGTCGAGGACCGCCATCATCACCTCGTCGATCCACTCACCGTCCCGCACCAGCGCCTCCCGCCGCACCCCTTCGACGACGAAGCCGACCTTCTCGTAGACGCGCCGGGCGCGGTGGTTGTCGCCGTACACCTCCAACTGGATGCGGTGCAGCCCGAGTTGCTCGAAGCCATGCCCGATGATCAGCGCGGTCGCCTCCACACCGAGACCGCGTCCACGTCCGCGCGGGCCGATCAGCGTGCGGAAGGTGCAGCTGCGGGCGTCCGCGTCCCACTCGAACAGGACTACCTCGCCCACCAGTTCACCGGTCGCGCCGTCGGTGACGGCGAGGTCGAGGCGGTCGGCCTGTTCGGTCCGAGAGGCGTACCAGGAGCGCAACCGCTCCAAGGCGAGTTCGTCGTTCGGCGGGAAGGTGAAGCGGATGACCTCGGGGTCGCTGATGATCTCCCACATGGTGTCGGCGTCGTCCGCGGTGAACGGCCGCAGGACCGTCTTCTCGCCGGTGAGCACGGGTTTGACGGAGAAGCTCAGGTGACTCATGCGAGGCACTGTGCCCCACGGGAGCGCGGGGGACAGAACCAATTTCCGGGAAGGCGGCCGGCCGGTCGGCTCGGTCAGTCCAGCCTGCGGCCCCGGTTCCCCGGTCGGGAGGCCACCCAGGCGCGGACCGTGTCGGCGTACCAGAAGGGCTTGCCGCCCTCCACGTGATCGGGCGGCGGGAGCAGTCCGTGCTTGCGGTAGGACCGTACGGTGTCCGGCTGCACCTTGATGTGCGCCGCGATGTCCTTGTAGGACCAGAGCCTTTGGTCGGTCATGAATTGCACCTCCCTGCGCGCACCGCGGGGGCGGCCGGGGACGGCCGTCGGGGAGCCGGGCGCTGCGCTGGCGATCACCAAGCCTGTGTCCGGTGAACGACGCACAGTGAGCGCAGGGAAGCGGCTGTCGACCGGGTGTGACGGAAGACCCGCGTACACGAGACATGTGTGACACGAAGGGGGTGTTTGTGACAGAGGTGACGCAAAGGCGTACGCCGGTACACGGGCGGGGCCCGTTGACTCAGGGCCCCCGGCCGCGTACGTCGCTTCTCGTGCCGCCCGCTGCGGCACAATCACCTGGTCCGAGGAATATCAGGTTCCGGATGAATTCTGTCACGCGGCGGCTGACTCACCGAAGTGTCAGGCCCCGCACGACCGGAGGAAAGCGCGGGTCCGCCGGGCGATCGGCAGGGGCTTGTCGGGGTCGCAGGGATACATGTCCTGTTCGACGATCGCGAAGAGGTCCACGTCCAGTTTCCGCGCCGCCTCCAGGACCGGCCCGAGCGCCGGCACACCCGACGGCGGTTCGCACATGACGCCCTGGGCGACGGCCGGCCCGAACGGGGTTCCGTTCGCCCGCACGTCGGCGAGGATCTCCGGGTTCACCTGCTTGAGGTGCAGATAGCCGATGCGCTCGCCGTACGTCTCGATCAGCTTGACGCTGTCCCCGCCGCAGTACGCGTAGTGCCCGGTGTCCAGGCAGAGCGAGACCAGCGAGGAGTCGGTGCCGTCGAGGAACCGGACGACGTTCTCCTCGCTGTCGATGTGGGTGTCGGCGTGCGGGTGGACGACGATCGACAGGCCGTACCGCTCGCGCACCTCCCGCCCGAGGCGCTCGGTGAGCGAGGTCAGATTGCGCCACTGCTCGGCGGTCAGCGTGTCCGGCTCCAGCACCTCGCCGGTCTTGTCGTCCCGCCAGAACGACGGGATGACGACCAGGTGCTTCGCGCCCATCGCCTGGGTCAGCGCGGCGATGTCGGAGACGTGCGCCCACGTCTTCTCCCACACCGCCTCGCCGTGGTGCAGCCCCGTGAAGACGGTGCCGGCCGACACCTTCAGGCCACGCCGTGCCGTCTCCTCGGTGAGGACGGCGGGGTCGGAGGGCAGGTACCCGTAAGGGCCCAGCTCGATCCACTCGTAGCCGGAGCCGGCGACCTCGTCGAGGAAGCGCTGCCACGGCACCTGAACAGGGTCGTCGGGAAACCAGACGCCCCAGGAGTCGGGCGCCGATCCGATCCGGATGCGAGACGCACCGGAAGACTGAGACTGAGGTGACAACGACGTCATGGTCGCCAGCGTGCGGGTCCCGGGAAGGGGTGTCAAGGCCTGGTCCGAATGTCTGGACAAAACATTGACAGGGCGCCCCGTACGGGGCTACAAACCGGGGGAGAGCCGCGTGAGTCGCGCCGCCCCGGTGCGAGCCGGATGACGCAGAAGGGAAGCCGATGGCGTACGACCTGATCACCATGGGGCGGATCGGAGTGGACATCTACCCGTTGCAGGCGGGGGTCCCGCTCGCCCAGGTGTCCACCTTCGGCAAGTTCCTCGGCGGGTCGGCGACGAACGTCGCGGTCGCCGCGGCCCGCCTCGGCCGGCACACCGCCGTGATCACCCGCACCGGCGACGACCCCTTCGGAACATATCTGCACGAGGCCCTGCGCGACTTCGGCGTGGACGACCGCTGGGTCACCCCGGTCGCGGGACTGCCCACGCCGGTCACCTTCTGCGAGGTCTTCCCGCCGGACGACTTCCCGCTCTACTTCTACCGCCGGCCCAAGGCGCCCGACCTGGAGATCGACGCCCACGACCTGGACCTCGACGCCATCCGCGAGGCCGGCATCTTCTGGGTCACCGGCACCGGCCTGAGCGAGGAGCCCAGCCGTACGGCGACCCTCGCGGCCCTCGCCCACCGGGCCAGGGCCGGGATCACGGTCTTCGACCTCGACTGGCGCCCCATGTTCTGGAAGGACCCCGCCGAGGCCCGCCCCTTCTACGCCGAGGCCCTGCGCCACACCACCGTCGCCGTCGGCAACCTCGACGAGGTGGAGGTCGCCATCGGAGTGCGCGAACCCCACGCGGCGGCCTGCGCCCTCCTCGACGCCGGGGTCGAACTCGCCGTCGTCAAACAGGGCCCCAAGGGCGTCCTCGCGGTCAGCGCCACAGGCGAGTCGGCCGAGGTGCCGCCCCTCCCCGTCACCGTCCTCAACGGACTCGGCGCCGGTGACGCCTTCGGCGGCTCCCTGTGCCACGGTCTGCTGGCCGGCTGGGACCTGGATACGATCATGCGGCACGCCAATGCGGCCGGCGCCATCGTCGCCTCCCGCCTGGAGTGCTCCTCCGCGATGCCCACCCCGGACGAGGTGGCCGCCGCGCTCGAGGCCGGAGCGGTGCTGTGAGGGCGGGCAAGGTGGGCGGCGCCCACCGCGAGGGCGGGGACGGGACCGCGCACGCGCGCGTTGACATCTCCACGCTGGTCCACACGCGCACCCACCATCCCGAGGCGATCGCCGAGGCCGCCGTACGCCGAGCCCGCAGGCCGCTGCTCAACGAGCACGGCCGGCTGATGATCGTCGCCGCCGACCACCCGGCCCGCGGCGCCCTGGGCGTCGGCGACCGCAAGCTCGCCATGGCCAACCGCGCCGACCTCCTCGAGCGGCTGTGCCTGGCGCTGTCCCGCCCGGGCGTGGACGGTGTCCTCGCCACCGCCGACATCCTCGACGACCTGCTACTGCTCGGCGTCCTCGACCACAAGGTGGTCATGGGCTCGATGAACCGCGGCGGCCTCCAGGGCGCCTCCTTCGAACTCGACGACCGCTTCACCGGCCATCGCCCCGAGGACATCGAGCGCCTCTGCTTCGACGCCGGAAAGCTGCTCCTGCGGATCGACTACGACGATCCGGGCTCCCTCACCACCCTGGAGTCCACCGCCCGCGCCATCGACGACATGGCCGCGCGCCGACTCCCCGTCTTCGTCGAGCCGTTCCTCAGCCGCCGCACGCCCGAGGGCCGGCTGCGGAACGACCTGTCCGCCGAGGCCGTCACCAAGTCGATCGCCATCGCCTCGGGCCTGGGCGGCAGTTCGGCCTACACCTGGCTGAAGGTCCCGGTCACCGAGAACCCCGACGACATGGCCCGGGTCATGGAGACCTCCACACTCCCGGCCGTGCTCCTCGGTGGTGAGGTCGGCGACGACCAGGACGCGGCGTACGAGAAATGGCGCGGCGCCCTCCAACTGCCCACCGTGCGCGGCCTGGTGGTCGGCCGCACGCTGCTGTACCCGGCGGACGGCGACGTGGCCGCCGCCGTCGACACCGCCGTAGGACTGCTGTGAGGGCCGCATGACCAGCACCGGACTGCACCTGACCAAGGGCTCCACCGCGGACGCCCAGTACGCCGTCGACATCGACCCCAAACGGGCCGGATGGACGCACAGCAGTTTGCGCATCGTCGAACTGTCGCCCGGCGGCAGCCATTTGTTCACCACGGGTGACAGTGAATGGATCGTGCTTCCGATCAGCGGCGGTTGTACCGTGCACGTGGAGGATGAGGAGTTCCAAGTCCTGGGCCGGGACAGCGTGTTCACCTCAGTCTCGGACTTCGTGTACGCGCCCCGGGACACCCGGGTCCAGATCGCCTCCGGCGCGGGAGGCCGCTTCGCCCTGGCAGGAGCGAAGTGCGAGCGACGACTCCCCGCCCGCTACGGCCCCGCGCCGGAGGTTCCCGTCGAACAGCGTGGCAGCGGCACGTCCGCGCGCGAGGTGCGCAACTTCGCCTCCGCCGACGCGTTCGAGTGCGACAAGCTCATCGCGGTCGAGGTGATCACACCCGGCGGCAACTGGTCCTCGTACCCGCCCCACAAACACGACGAGAACCGGCCGGGCGAGGAGTCCGAGCTGGAGGAGATCTACTACTTCGAGATCGACGGCCCGAACGGGTTCGGCTATCAGCGCGTGTTCCCCTCCCGTGAGGGCGGATCCGACGTCCTCGCGGAGGTCCGTTCCGGCGACGCCGTCCTTGTCCCCGACGGATGGCACGGCCCGTCGATCGCCCAGCCCGGACACGCCATGTACTACCTCAACGTCATGGCCGGTCCCGGCGCGACGCGGGAATGGCGGATCTGCTTCCACCCGGACCACGTAGAAAGCGCAGGGGGTTACCGATGACCTCTATGTCCCGGGCGGTGAGGCTGACGGTCGCGCAGGCGCTCGTCCGCTTCCTGTCCGTCCAGTACACGGAGCGGGACGGCGTACGGCAGCGGCTGATCGGCGCGACCTGGGGCATCTTCGGCCACGGCAACGTCGCCGGGGTCGGCCAGGCGCTCGTCGAGTACGCCGACGCGATGCCGTACCACCAGGGCCGCAACGAACAGGCCATGGTCCACGCGGCGGTCGGCTACGCACGCCAGTCGAACCGCCTGTCCACACACGCCGTGACGACGTCCATCGGCCCCGGCGCGACCAACCTGGTGACCGGCGCGGCACTCGCCACGATCAACCACCTGCCGGTGCTGCTCCTGCCCGGCGACGTCTTCGCCGCCCGCCCCGCCGACCCGGTCCTCCAGCAGCTCGAAGTGCCGTACGCGGGCGACGTGTCGGTCAACGACACCCTGCGCCCGGTCTCGCGCTACTTCGACCGGATCACCCGCCCCGAGGCCCTGATCCCGAGCGCCCTCCAGGCCATGCGGGTGCTCACCGACCCCGTCGAGACGGGCGCCGTCACCCTCGCCCTGCCGCAGGACGTGCAGGCGGAGGCGTTCGACTGGCCCGAGGCGTTCTTCGCCGAGCGCGTGTGGACCGTACGCCGGCCCGGCCCCGACCCGGTCGAACTCGCCGAGGCGGTACGGGCGATCCGCGCCGCCAGCCGTCCCCTGGTCGTCGCGGGCGGCGGCGTCCACCACAGCCGTGCCGAGGACGCCCTCGCCGAGTTCGCGGAGACCACCGGCATCCCGGTCGCCGCCACCCAGGCCGGCAAGGGCTCCCTGCGCTGGGACCACCCCCAGGACGTCGGCGGCATCGGCCACACCGGCACCGCCACCGCGGACGAACTCGCCCGCAGCGCCGACCTGGTGATCGGCGTCGGCACCCGCTACACGGACTTCACCACCGCCTCGAACACCCTCTTCGAGAATCCCGGCGTCCGCTTCCTCAACCTCAACATCGCCTCCTACGACGGCCACAAGCTCGCCGGAATGCCGCTGGTCGCGGACGCCCGCAGCTGCCTCCAGGAGCTGTCCGAGGCGCTGGAGATGCACGGTCACCGGGTCGCCGAGACGTACGTCGCCGAGTACTCCGAGGACAAGGAGCGCTGGGAACAGCGCGTCGACACCTGCTACGAGGCCGACGAACAGGACGTACGGCCGACACAGCCGCAGGTCATCGGGGCCCTCGACGCTCTGGTCGACGAGTCCGACATCATCATCAACGCGGCCGGCTCCCTCCCCGGCGACCTGCACAAGCTGTGGCGGGCGCGGTCGTGGGACCAGTACCACCTGGAGTACGGCTACTCCTGCATGGGCTACGAGATCCCGGCCGCCATCGGTGTGAAGCTCGCCGCTCCCGACCGGCCCGTGTGGGCGCTGGTCGGCGACGGGACGTATCTGATGATGCCGACCGAGATCGTGACAGCGGTGCAGGAGGGGATCGCGATCAAGATCCTCCTCGTGCAGAACCACGGGTACGCATCGATCGGCGGGCTGTCCGAGCAGGTGGGCGGCGAGCGGTTCGGCACCGCGTACCGCTTCCCGTCCGGGGGGTCCCCCCGGACGGAGTCTGGGAGAGGTATGTACACGGGCGCCCCGCTGCCCGTCGACCTCGCCGCCAACGCGGCCAGCCTGGGCATGCGCGTGCTGCGCGCGAGGACCGTCGCGGAGGTGCGTGCGGCGCTCGCCGAGGCGCGGGCCGCCGACACTCCCACATGTGTCTACGTGGAGACCGAAACCGCAGACACTGTGTCGGGCGCGCCTCCGGCGCAGGCCTGGTGGGATGTACCTGTGGCCGAGACCGCGACCCGAGCGTCCGCGGTCAAGGCACGAGAGCTGTACGAACGGCACGTCTCCACCCGACGCCGCCATCTGTGAAGGAGTTTCTGGGCATGACGAAGATCGTCAACCACTGGATCGGCGGCAAGACCGTCGAAGGCGCCTCGGGTACGTACGGGCCGGTCACCGACCCGGCGACCGGTGCGGTCACCACGAAGGTCGCGTTCGCCTCCGTCGAGGAGGTGGACGCCGCGGTCGCCGCCGCGAAGGACGCGTTCGCCACCTGGGGCACGTCCTCGCTCGCCAGGCGCACCGAGATCCTGTTCCGCTTCCGCGCGCTGCTGGACGCCAACCGGGACGCGATCGCCGAGCTGATCACGGCCGAGCACGGCAAGGTCCACTCCGACGCGCTCGGCGAGGTCGCGCGCGGCCTGGAGATCGTCGACCTGGCCTGCGGCATCAACGTGCAGCTGAAGGGCGAGCTGTCCACGCAGGTCGCGAGCCGCGTCGACGTGGCCGCGATCCGCCAGCCGCTCGGTGTCGTCGCGGGCATCACGCCGTTCAACTTCCCGGCGATGGTGCCGATGTGGATGTTCCCGATCGCCATCGCGACGGGCAACACGTTCGTGCTGAAGCCGAGCGAGAAGGACCCGTCGGCGTCCCTCAAGATCGCCGAGCTGCTGGCCGAGGCCGGGCTGCCGGACGGCGTCTTCAACGTCGTGCACGGCGACAAGGTGGCGGTGGACCGCCTCCTGGAGCACCCGGACGTCAAGGCCGTCTCCTTCGTCGGCTCGACCCCGATCGCCCGCTACATCCACACCACGGCCTCCGCGCAGGGCAAGCGCGTCCAGGCCCTGGGCGGCGCCAAGAACCACATGCTGGTCCTGCCGGACGCCGACCTGGACGCGGCGGCGGACGCGGCGGTCTCGGCGGCGTACGGCTCGGCGGGCGAGCGCTGCATGGCCATCTCGGCCGTGGTCGCCGTCGGCTCGATCGGCGACACGCTGGTCGAGAAGATCCGCGAGCGCGCCGAGAAGATCAAGATCGGCCCCGGCAACGACCCGACGTCCGAGATGGGCCCGCTGATCACCGCCGTCCACCGCGACAAGGTGGCGTCGTACGTGAACGGCGCGGCGGCCGAGGGCGCCGAGGTCGTCCTGGACGGCACCGGCTACACGGTCGAGGGCTTCGAGGACGGCCACTGGATCGGCATCTCGCTGCTCGACAAGGTGCCGACCAGCGCGAAGGCGTACCAGGACGAGATCTTCGGCCCGGTGCTGTGCGTCCTGCGCGTCGACACGTACGAAGAGGGTGTCGCCCTCATCAACGCGTCGCCGTTCGGCAACGGCACGGCGATCTTCACCCGGGACGGCGGCGCAGCCCGCCGCTTCCAGCTGGAGATCGAGGCGGGCATGGTCGGCGTGAACGTGCCGATCCCGGTGCCGGTGGGCTACCACTCCTTCGGCGGCTGGAAGAACTCGCTCTTCGGCGACCACCACATCTACGGCAACGACGGCACGCACTTCTACACCCGCGGCAAGGTCATCACGACCCGCTGGCCGGACCCGGCCGACGCCCCCGCCGGCGTCGACCTCGGGTTCCCGCGCAACCACTGAGCGTGTCGCGACAGTTGCCCCGTCCGCTGCCCCTGTCTGGGAGGGGACGGGGCGACCGCCGTCACGCCGGGGCTCAGCCCTGCCGCTGTTTCTTCAGCAGCTCGGTGACGTCGGCGGTCTGCGAGGCCGGCGGCGCCGTGATCGTCGCCGTGTCGCCGAACTTGTCGAAGTCCATGGTCACGGTGCCGGCGCCGAACTTCTCCTTCAGCCGCACCGGAAGGTCCTTCGGACCGACCCAGACGTCCATGGTGATGGATGTCGTGCCACCGGTCAGCGAGCCCACCGCACTGTCCTTGCCGCCGTACGCCTCCTTGAACTTGCCCATGTGGGCCTGGTCGATCACGGCCCGGTAGTGAGTCGTGCGCTGCCCGTTCACGGTCTGCGAGCCGAGGTCCTCGACGTCGTTCGCGTACTTCAGACCCTTCATGGACGCCGACGGACTGCCGTTGTCCCCGCGCAGGGCCTGGGAGCCCTTCTCGCCGAGCACCGCGGAGCTGTCGACCTTCATCCACTCCTTGCCCTTGTACGGGCCGGAGGGCAGCGGGTCGACGTCGTAGTAGTAGGCGCCGTCGACCAGCAGCGTGCGGATCGTCGGGTCGTCCTGGACGGACTGCATGTTCGCGGCCTTGGTGTCCATCTGGACGTCGAACGCGTACCCGTGGCCCCAGGAGTATGTGCCGTCCATGCTGATCGGCTTGCCGGTGCCGACATTGGTCACCATCCTGACCTGCGCGGATCCCACCTTCTCCGTCCGGTCCGTCGCGCGTGCCAGCGCCGCCATGATCTTGTCGCCGTTGCTCACGGCCTTGGCCGCCGACCTCGCGCCCTCGGTTCCGCACGCGGAGGCCGCGAGCAGTGTCACCGCCGTGAACCCCACCCAGGCAGCGGTGTGCCGAAGCTTCATGTGTCCCCACCCCGAAAATTCTGTGTGCCGTTGGTGATCGACGACCCTAGCGGGGCCTTCTGACATCGATGCCACCGCATTTTCGGCGTCCGGATACCGGATCTCCTGACGTTTTTTTAACGCCCTCCCTGCGAATGTCGTACGCACACAACTCGCCCAGGAGACTGCGTGAAAGTGTCGGATACGCGATCAACGGCGTCGTTGAGCTACGGATTCCGTAGGTAAACACCTATTGACGCGCCGGTTTTCGTTGGGATTCCATCAGCGCCGGGAGCGAGAACAAGAGACGTACGACGCGAGCCGCCGGAGGCGATAGCGCTCCCGCCCGAACCACCACCGCACGAGCCGATCGGAACCCCTCCATGACCGACACGCTTGAGAAGTCCGTGGCCGAGGCCGCGACCGCCCCCTCGCCGGGGCTGAGGCGCTCCATCGGGGTCACGGGGGCCACTCTCCTGACCCTCTCGTGCGTCACCCCCGCCTCCACGCTCTTCGTCGTCGTGCCCGACCTGTTCGGCTCGCTCGGCACCGCCACCGCCCTGACGATCGCCATCGGCTCCCTCCTCTGTATCGCCGTGGCGTTCTGCTACTCGGAGCTGGGCACCCTCATCCCCAGCGCGGGCGGCGAGTACGCCATGGTGTCGACGATGGCCGGACGCCTCGCGGGCTGGCTCGTCTTCGTCCTCTCTCTCCTGGTCGTGATGATCGTGCCGCCGGTCATCGCGATGGGCACCGCCGACTATCTCGCCCCGATCGTCCACCTCGACCCGGCCATGGCCGGCGCCGGCGTGATGCTGCTCGCCACCCTCGCCGGCCTGCTCGACCTGCGCGCCAACGCCTGGATCACCGGCATCTTCCTGGTCCTGGAGGTCATCGCCGCCGGTGTCGTCGCCCTGCTCGGCTTCACGCACGGCCACCGCGGCCTCGGCAGCCTCACCTCGATGCAGGTGGCCGGCGCGAACGGGCACACGGACACCGTGACGGCCATGCTGGTCGTCTCCGGCCTCGCGATCGCCCTCTTCGTCACCCAGGGCTTCTCGACCGCCGTCTACCTCTCCGAGGAGCTGGAGAACCCGCGCCGCAACGTCGCCCGCACGGTCCTCGCCACCCTGGCCATCTCCTCCGTGATCATCCTGGTCCCGGTCGTCGCCATCACGCTCGGCGCCTCCGACCTCAAGGAGCTGACCGGCGGCGACATCAGCTCCATGGTCACCGCCTGGTCCAACTCGGCCGTCGGCACCTTCGTCAGCCTCTGCGTGGCCCTCGCGATCATCAACGCGGGCATCGTCATGGTCATCCAGAACTCCCGGGTCCTGTTCGCCTCGGCCCGCGACAAGGCCTGGCCCGAGCCGGTCAACAACGTCTTCTCCAAGCTCGGCCGCTTCGGCTCCCCCTGGGTCGCCACGCTCGCGGTGGGCGTCCCCGGCGCACTGCTGTGCTTCGTCAACCTGGACACCCTGTACGGCGTCACGGGCGTCTCCGTGACCGGCATGTACCTCCTCGTCGCGGTCGCCGCCCTGCTGGCCCGGCGTGGCTCCCACAAGCACACGCCCGCCTGGCGCATGCCGCTGTGGCCCGCGATGCCGGTGCTGCTGATCGCCGTCCTCGCGTACATCCTCAGCCAGCAGGAGGCGAGCTACCTGCTGTGGACCGGTGGCATCACGGCCGTGGCCACCCTCTACTGGGTCTTCTACCTCCGCCCGCGCCGCGAGACCCGCTGGCTGGTGTCGATCCCCGAGGACGTGCAGGCGTAAGCCGCGTCAGAAGTCCCACGTCACCACCGAGCACGACCCCTCGTCCTTTCCGCCCGCACTGCGATAGGCGGCAAGGGCGACGTCGTTCCCGGCGTCGATGAGGACCCACATGCCGTAGCAGCCCAGCTCCCGGCCCAGCGCGGCCAGCCGGCCGATCAACGCCCGCCCGATTCCCCGGCGCCGGTACGGGTCCGCGACCGCGAGCTCGTACAGGAACATCTCGGTGCCCTTGTCGGGGTGGATCGTCTCGACGCCGCTGACAAAGCCGACGGGGGTGTCCTCGCCGTCCTCGTAGGCGAGAAAGAGATGGTGTCCGGCCGCCGTCAGGAAGCGCTCGGCCCATGCGGTACGGACGGGATGATCGAACAGATGCTCGGCGGCGGCGACTTCGGCGACGGAGCCGGCACGGCGAATCTCCATGAGCCTTCGTACCACGGCTGGTGTACATGGCGTCAGGCTCGTACTCCTCGGGGAGGGGCGGGGGTTCAGACCGGCGGCTGCATCGGTTGTCGGTGGCGGCCCGTACCGTTGAGGGCATGGATCTTCGACTGCCCCGGAGGCGAAAGTGAGCTGGGTGCTGCTGCGGCGGCCGCGGCGGGTGCTGGCCGCCGTGGCCGCCGTCGTCGTGCTCGCGGGGGCCGGTACGTGGACGGCCGTCGCCGCTTCCGACGACGTGCCCGCCGTGCGCCGCGCCGACCGGGTCATGGACGTGGGCGACGGGGTGCGCCTCGACACCTCGTACTTCACCTCCGCCGCCACCGGCCGCCGCCCCGCCGTCCTGCTGGCGCACGGCTTCGGCGGCAGCAAGACCGACGTACGGCAGGAGGCCGAGGACCTAGCACGCGATGGTTACGCCGTGCTGACCTGGTCCGCGCGCGGCTTCGGCAGGTCGACCGGGAAGATCGGCCTGAACGACCCGAAGCACGAGGTCGCCGATGTCTCCCGGCTCATCGACTGGCTGGCGACGCAGCCCCAGGTCCAGTTGGACCGGAGCGGCGACCCGCGCGTGGGCGTGGCCGGCGCCTCGTACGGCGGCGCGATCTCCCTGCTGGCCGCCGGGTACGACGACCGGGTGGACGCCATCGCCCCGGCGATCACCTACTGGAACCTCGCGGACGCCCTGTTCCCCGGCGGCGTCTTCAAGAAGCTGTGGGCCGGGATCTTCTTCAACACCGGCGGCGGGTGCGCCCAGTTCGAGCCCGCGCTCTGCGCGATGTACAACCGGGTCGCCGAGTCGGGCAAGCCGGACGCGGCCGCCCGCAAGCTCCTGGACGAGCGCTCGCCCTCTGCCGTCGGCGCCCGCATCAAGGTGCCCACCCTCCTGCTCCAGGGCCAGACCGACTCCCTGTTCACGCTCGCCCAGTCCGACGCCGCCGCGAAGGCGATCCGGGCGAACGGCTCCCCGGTCGACGTCGACTGGATCGCGGGCGGGCACGACGGCGGCGACCTGGAGACCGGCCGCGTCCAGGACCGGGTGACGGCCTGGTTCGACCGCTACCTCAAGGACGACAAGGGCGCCGCCACCGGCCCGGCCTTCCGCATCACCCGCACCGGAGGCGTCGACTCCACCGACGGCGCCGCCCTGCTGCGGGGCGCGAGCGCGGACACCTACCCCGGCCTGGAGAGCGACCGGCGCCGGATCGCGCTGACCGGCGGCGCGCAGCACGTCGCCAACCCGGCCGGAGCCAGCCCGCCCGGCGTCTCCGCCCTGCCCGGCCTCGGCGGCACCGGCGGCCTCGCCCAGCTGTCCGCCCTCGGCCTCGGCGTCTCCCTCGACTTCCCCGGCCAGTACGCCAGGTTCGACTCGGCCCCGGTCAGGAGCGACCTGCGGATCACCGGATCGCCGACGGCGACCGTGCACGTGACGTCGACGAGCGACGACGCCGTCCTCTTCGGGAAGGTGTACGACGTCTCGCCCGGCGGCACCCAGCAGGTGCTGCCCTCCCAACTGGTCGCCCCCCTGCGCGTCGAGGGAGCCAAGTCCGGCAAGGACGTCACCGTCACGCTCCCGGCGATCGACCACGACGTGCAGAAGGGCCACCGCCTGCGCCTGGTCCTCGCCTCGACCGACCTCGGCTACGCCTCACCGGTGGCCCCGGCGACGTACACCGTCTCCCTGAAGGGCGACCTGAGCGTCCCAACGGCACCCGGCGTGACCACGGCCGCCGCGCCGCTGCCCGCCTGGGTGTGGTGGCTGCCGGGAGCCGGCGCGCTGCTCGCCCTGGCCCTGCTGCTGACCGGCCGCCGGCGTACGGCGGCTCCGGCGCCGCCCGACCCCACCCTCGCCGAAGTCCCGCTGCAGATAACCGACTTGAGCAAGCGGTACGCCCGCTCGTCCGACCGGTACGCGGTACGGGAGCTGTCCTTCCGCGTCGAGAAGGGCCAGGTACTGGGGCTGCTCGGGCCGAACGGCGCGGGCAAGACGACGACCCTGCGCATGCTGATGGGCCTCATCAAGCCGGACGGCGGCGAGATCCGCGTCTTCGGCCACGCGATCCGGCCGGGCGCGCCGGTGCTGTCGCGGGTCGGCGCGTTCGTGGAGGGCGCGGGCTTCCTGCCGCACCTGTCCGGGCGCGAGAACCTGGAGCTGTACTGGCAGGCGACCGGCCGCCCGCCCGAGGACGCCCACCTGGAGGAGGCACTGGAGATCGCGGGCCTCGGCGACGCCCTCGCCCGCGCCGTCCGCACCTACTCCCAGGGCATGCGCCAGCGCCTCGCCATCGCCCAGGCCATGCTCGGCCTGCCCGACCTGCTGATCCTGGACGAGCCGACCAACGGCCTCGACCCGCCCCAGATCCGCGAGATGCGCAAGGTGATGATCCGCTACGCGGCCGCGGGCCGCACGGTGATCGTCTCCAGCCATCTCCTCGCGGAGGTCGAGCAGTCCTGCACCCACCTGGTGGTGATGGACCGCGGCCGCCTGGTCCAGGCGGGCCCGGTGGCCGAGATCATCGGCTCGGGCGACACCCTGCTCGTGGGCACCGCCACGCCCGTGGAGGAACCGGTCGTCGAGAAGGTGGCCGCGCTCACCGGCGTGGCCTCGGCCGTCCGCACCGACGACGGACTCCTCGTTCGTCTCGATGCCACGGGCAGCCCAGTCCGTCTGGTCGCCGAACTCGTCCGGCTCGACGTGCCGGTGGAGTCGGTCGGCCCCCACCGCCGTCTCGAGGATGCCTTCCTCACCCTGATCGGAGGTTCCGAGTGAGTACGGTCGCCGAGCCCGTCGAGGTCGCCGCCGGCTATCGGGCGGGACGGACCCTGCCCCTGAGGGTGGAGCTGGTCCGCCAGCTGAAGCGGCGGCGCACGCTGGTCATGGGCGCGATCCTCGCCGTGCTGCCGTTCGTGCTGCTCGTCGCCTTCGCGATCGGTGGCGAGCCGGGCGGACGCAACGGCCAGGTCACCCTGCTGGACACGGCCACCGCGTCCGGTGCCAACTTCGCCGCGGTGAACCTGTTCGTGTCGGCGGGCTTCCTGCTGGTGATCCCCGTCGCCCTGTTCTGCGGGGACACCGTGGCCTCGGAGGCCGGCTGGTCCTCCCTGCGCTATCTGCTCGCCGCCCCCGTGCCCCGGGCCCGCCTGCTGTGGTCCAAGCTCGTCGTCGGACTCGGGCTCAGCCTCGTTGCGATGATCCTGCTCCCGCTCGTGGCCATCGCCGTCGGCACGGCGGCCTACGGCTGGGGCCCGCTGGAGATCCCCACCGGCGGCGCGCTCGACCCGGGCACGGCGGCGCAGCGCCTCGTGGTGGTCGTGGCGTACATCTTCGTGTCCCAACTGGTCACCGCCGGGCTGGCGTTCTGGCTGTCGACGAAGACGGACGCTCCGCTGGGCGCGGTCGGCGGCGCGGTCGGCCTGACCATCGTCGGCAACGTCCTGGACGCCGTCACCGCCCTCGGCCACTGGCGCGACTTCCTGCCCGCGCACTGGCAGTTCGCCTGGGCCGACGCCGTACAGCCGCATCCCGAGTGGTCCGGCATGATCCAGGGCGCGGCGATTTCGATAACGTACGCGCTCGTGCTGTTCGCCCTGGCCTTCCGGGGTTTCGCCCGCAAGGACATCGTCTCCTAGGTCACCGGAGGATCACCCACCGGTCTCGACGGCCCTGCGCCGTGCCCTCTTTGAGATCGTTCCGCAACGCTCCGTACCGCACGTTCCCCCGCCGTACGCCGTCACAGTCACAGAAGGTCGACGTCAACCGGCACAGGGGGCAGTGGAGATGGATCGGTACGGGACACGGCGGGCGCGGGGCGCGCTGCTCGCCCTCACGGCGATGGGCGCACTGCTGCTGACGGCCTGCGGCGGGGGCGGCGGCATCAGCGAGCGCAGTTACGACAGCTCGAAGCGTTCGGGCGGTCTGCCCGCGCCCGCCCCCGCCCAGAGCCAGGGCTCGGCCTCGGGCGAACAGAACGACGGCGAGGCGGCCGACTCCAAGGAGCGCGCCTCCGCCGACTACCTCTCCACCTTCGCCCTGGACGTCGACACCGCGTCCTACGGCTATGCGCGCCGCACGCTCGCCGACGGCCGGCGGCCCGCCCCGTCGACGATCCGCCCGGAGGAATTCGTCAACAGCTTCCGCCAGGACTACCGGCGTCCTGACGGCAACGGATTCACGGTCACCGTCGACGGCGCCCGCACCAACGAGCGGAACTGGTCCCTGGTGCGGGTCGGACTCGCCACCCGCAATGCGGAACAGGGTGAACGCCCGCCCGCCGCCCTCACGTTCGTGGTCGACGTCTCCGGGTCCATGTCCGAGCCGGGCCGCCTCGACCTGGCCAAGGAGTCCCTCGACACGATGACGGACCGGCTGCGCGACGACGACTCGGTCGCGATCGTCACCTTCAGCGACGAGGCCGAGACCGTCCTCCCGATGACCCGGCTCGACGGCCACCGCGGCGAGATCCACGACGCGATCGACGGCCTGGAGACGCAGAGTTCGACCGACCTCTCCGCGGGCGTCGAGACCGGCTACGCCACCGCCGTCGAGGGCCTGCGCAAGGGCGCGACCAACCGGGTCGTCCTCGTCTCCGACGCACTCGCCAACGACGGCGACACCGACCCCGACTCCATCCTCGAACGCATCGCCTCCGATCGCCGCGAGTACGGCATCACCCTGTTCGGCGTCGGCGTGGGCAGCGACTACGGCGACGCCCTCATGGAACGCCTCGCCGACAAGGGCGACGGACACACGGCCTACGTGTCCGACAACGACGACGCCACCAAGGTGTTCTGCGAGCAGCTCCCGCAGAACATCGAGCTGACCGCCCGCGACGCCAAGGCCCAGGTCGCCTTCGATCCACACACGGTCGCCGAGTTCCGCCTCGTCGGCTACGACGACCGCCGGGTCGCCGACGACGACTTCCGCAACGACCGCGTCGACGGGGGCGAGGTCGGCCCCGGCCACACCGTGACCGCCCTCTACGCGGTCCGCACCAGGCCCGGCGCAGACGGCCACCTCGCCACGGCCACCGTCCGCTGGCTCGACCCCGACAGCCGCGACCCGCACGAGGAGTCGGGCGAGCTGGAGGCCGGCGCCCTGAAGGACTCCGTGTGGAGCGCGACCCCGCGCTTCCAGGTCACCGCAGTCGCCGCCTACTTCGCCGACGCCCTGCGCTCGGGCGACGACCGCTGGCGCGTCCTGCCCGGCGACCCCAGCCTCGGTGAACTCCAGGACCGCGCCGACGACTTGGCGACGAAGACCGAGGACACGGCCGTACGACAGCTGGCCGAGGCGATCGGACAGGCCCGTCGCGCCGACGGCTAGCGCGCCGGTCCGGTCCTGTCGAAACCGTTGACCACCTATTACGTGTGAGTAAGTTGACTTCAAAGTAAGTAACTTGAGTGAATCCGAGGCCGCGACCGGGAGCCGTCATGGGCGTACGCAAGGATCTGAAGCGGGCCAGGAAGCGCAGCGACCTGGCGGCCCGTACGCAGGTGGAGACCGTCAGGGACGAGCACGGCGTAGTACGCGAGGCCCGTACCCCGGCCCTCGTGCCGCAGGCGGCCTCCGGGTCCACCGCCGACCTGCCCTTCGCCAACGCGGCCGAGGCGCCCGACGCCGTGATCCTGCGCCGCCGCGAGGCGGGTGGCTGGCGCCCGGTCACGGCGGCCGCGTTCGCCCGTGACGTCACGGACACCGCCAAGGGCCTCATCGCGGCCGGCCTCGAACCGGGCGGCCGCGTCGCGGTGATGTCCCGCACCCGCTACGAGTGGACGGTCCTGGACTTCGCGATCTGGGCGGCTGGCGGCCAGACCGTGCCGATCTACGCCACCTCCTCCGCCGAGCAGGTGGAGTGGATCGTCCGCGACTCCGGCGCCCGGTACGTCGTCACCGAGACTTCCGAGAACAGCGCCACCGTCAACACGGGCACCGTCGGCCACCCCGAACCGCCCCACGTGTGGACCCTCGACGAAGGCGCCCTCGCCGAGCTCACCACCCTCGGCCGGGACGTCCCCGACGAGGAGGTCACCAAGCGCCGCGAAGCCCTGACCCCCGACACCGTCGCCACCCTCTGCTATACGTCCGGCACCACCGGCCGGCCCAAGGGCTGCGTCCTCACCCACGCCAACCTGCACGCCGAGGCGGCCAACACGGTGCAGCTGCTGCACCCCGTCTTCACCGAGGTCACCGGCCAGACCGCGTCCACCCTGCTCTTCCTGCCGCTCGCCCACATCCTCGGCCGCGCCCTGCAGATCGCCTGCCTCATGGCGCGCATCGAGATCGGCCACTTCCCGAGCATCAAGCCCGACGAACTCCGCCCGGCGCTACGGGAGTTCCGCCCCACCTTCCTGGTCGGCGTGCCGTACCTCTTCGAGAAGATCCACGACACCGGCCGCGCCACCGCCGAGAAGATCGGCCGCGGTGCCTCTTTCGACCGCGCGGACCGCATCGCCGTCCGCTTCGGCGAGTCCTACCTGAACAAGTTCCTGGGCACAGGGAAAGGCCCCGGCCCCGGCCTGTACGCCGCCTGGGGCCTGTACGACCTGCTGGTCTACCGCCGTATACGCAAGGAACTCGGCGGCCGTATGCGGTACGCCATCAGCGGCGGCTCCCCGCTCGACCGCAACCTCAACCTCTTCTTCTATGCGGCCGGAATCATCGTCTACGAGGGCTACGGCCTGACCGAGACGACGGCCGCCGCGACCATCGTGCCCCCGCTGCAACCCCGCCCCGGCACGGTCGGTCAGCCGGTTCCGGGCGCGGCGATCCGCATCGCCGACGACGGTGAGGTGCTGATCAAGGGCGGTCTGGTCTTCGGCTCGTACTGGAACAACCCGGCGGCCACGGATGCGGTCCTTTGGCGGTCCCCCCGGACGGAGTCCGGGGGAGACTGGTTCGCCACAGGTGACCTCGGCTCGCTCGACGACGACGGCTATCTCACCATCACCGGCCGCAAGAAGGACATCCTCGTCACCTCCGGCGGCAAGAACGTCTCCCCGGCCGTCCTGGAGGACCGGCTGCGCAGCCGCCCGCCGGTCGGGCAGTGCATCGTCGTCGGTGACAACCGGCCCTTCGTCGCCGCTCTCGTCACCCTCGACCCCGAGGCGGTCGCCCACTGGCTGTCCGTGCGCAAGCGGCCCGCCGACACCCCGCTGTCCGAGCTGGTGCGCGACGACGAGCTGCGCGCCGATGTGCAAAGGGCCGTCGACTACGCCAACCAGGCCGTCTCGCGCGCCGAGTCGATTCGCGCCTTCACGCTGGTCGAGGGCGAGTTCACCGAGGACAACGGTCTGCTGACCCCGTCCCTGAAGGTCAAGCGGCACGCGGTCACGGCGGCGTACGCGGAGCAGATCGAGGCCCTGTACCGGAAGTGACACGCGAACGGCGGGCCACCGGAGAACCCGGTGACCCGCCGCGGCGGAGCGGTGGCTCAGCTGTTGCCGGTGCCGTTGCCGGACAGGGCCGAGATGTCGTCCAGGATGTGCGAGAGCGGTTCGTCGCCCTTGGCCTGGGTCGAGTTCTCGACGCACTGCTGGTTCTGCGGTGCGGACAGGACCGGGATGTCCTGGACCGAGACCGGCACGACACCGACGAGCGAACCGGCGTTGACCTTGGCGGGCAGTCCCACGCAGGGCTTGTTCAGGGAACCCTGGACCAGCGAGAGCTGCGGGCTCATGTCGCCGACCGTCGCCGAGTTGCCGAAGTCCTGCGAAGCACCGGTGCCGCTCATGGAGGTCGTGCCGGTGTCGTCACCGATGGCGAGCGCCTGGGGGACGGCCGTGGTCGTGATGCCGACGACCGAAGCCGCGATCGCCGCGGTTGCCCACAGCTTCTTCATGTTGATTCCCTTTCGAAAGGCGGACTCCGGGGAGGAGTTACATGATCGTCAACGCGGCAAGCTCGGGCTGGGTTGCGGGGCGTGCCCCGTTTGGCGCAGCGTGCTCGTACGATGCGACAAACATCCCCGCTCTAGGCGTCACGCGGGACGCGCGAACGGCGGGCCACCGGTGATCCGGTGACCCGCCGTGGCGGAGAGAGCGGTGCTCAGTTGTTGCCGGTGCCGTTGCCGGAGAGGACCGGGATGTCGTCCAAGATGTGCGAGAGCGGTTCGTCGCCCTTGGCCTGGGTCGAGTTCTCGACGCACTGCTGGTTCTGCGGCGCGGACAGGACCGGGATGTCCTGGACCGAGACCGGCACGACACCGACGAGCGAGCCCAGGTTGGCCTTGGCCGGCAGGCCGATGCAGGGCTTGTTGAACGAGCCCTGGATGAGCGCCATCTGGGGGCTCATGCTGCCGTACGTCGCGGAGTTGCCGAACGCCTGCGCGGAGTCGTTGCCGCTGGCGGACGTGGTGCCGGTGTCGTTGCCGATGGCCAGCGCCGTGGGGGCGGCGGCGGCCGAGGCGCCGACGACGGAAGCGGCGACCGCGGCGGTGGCCAGAACCTTCTTGATCACTTGCTGTTCCCTTCTGGAAAAACCCCGTCCACCGGAGCGCTCTGGTCAACTACCCCGGCCCCGCGTGGTTCCGCCGGTTCACTCCGTTGGCCCACGCCGGAAAATGAACAGCCCGACCGGGTGAATCGCCAAAACCAAGATGCCTGCCTGTGGTTGATGCGGGAGCAGGAACGCGTGTCTCTGCAGGAAAGGAAAGCGAAATGCTGAAGAAGGCAATGTCCGTGACAGCGGTCGCCGCGGCCGTGGTCGGTGCGGCGGCCGTCGCCGCACCGCAGGCGCTGGCGATCGGCAACGACACCGGCACGACCTCCACGAGCGGCACCGGCGCCTCGCAGACGTTCGCCAACTCGGCGACCACGGGCAACCTGAGTCCGCAGGCCACCCTGGTCCAGGGTTCGCTGAACAAGCTCTGCGTGGGACTGCCCGCCAAGGTCAACGCCGGTTCGATCGTCGGTGTCGTGCCGGTCTCGGTCCAGGACATCCCGGTCCTGTCCGCACCGCAGAACCAGCAGTGTGCCGAGAACTCGACCCAGGCCAAGGGCGACGAGCCGCTGTCGCACGTCGTGGAGGACATCCCGGTCCTGTCGGGCAACGGCGCCGACAACAAATGAGCCGTCGCGCGCACAACACCCGGGCCGTTTCGGGCCTCGGTCCGCCGCGGCTCGGGTGAGCAAGCGATTTCATCTTATGCGACAAAGGCATTTGGGTGAATTCTTCAATGGCTCACGTTCCACAGTTTCCCCCGCTGTCTATTCCTCGTTTCAGAACTGCCGGTCATGGTGCGAGTCGTTCAAGCTGTGCTCGCTCGGTTTCTGCCGCCACACAGGCATGACTGGAGAGAAGGGAAAGTTCATGAAGAAGAGCGCTGCAGTCGTCGCCGGCGCGATCATGGCCCTGGGCGTGGCCGGTCCGGCCTTCGCCGACACCGGCGCCACCGGTTCCGCCGCCACCTCCCCGGGCGTCCTCTCCGGCAATGTGATCCAGATCCCCGTGCACGTCCCCGTGAACCTGTGCGGCAACACCGTCAACGTCATCGCTCTGCTGAACCCCGCGTTCGGCAACGCGTGCACCAACCAGTGACGACGTGACGCGCCGGCCACCGGCTGCGTCACGGCCGGCCTTGGATACCTCCTGTTGCGTTCCAAGGCCGGCTTTTCCAGTTCTTCAAGCAGGAAGACAACGAGATTGCGACAGACCCTGAGCAGGGGAGTGGTCGTGGCCGCCGCCGCGACGAGCATTCTGTCCCTGTACGACATCCCCGCCCTCGCCGACTCATTCGCCGGCGGTGCCACTTCGGACTCGCCCGGCGTGCTCTCGGGCAACACCCTGCAGGTGCCGATCCATGTACCGATCAACGCCTGCGGCAATTCGGTAGACGTCATCGGTCTGCTGAACCCGGCGTTCGGCAACTCCTGTGGCAACCAGGCGAATTCGGTCGGACAAGTCACGCCGGGAATCCCGGGGCAAACGGGTTCCAGCGGCACGGCCTCCCCGCAGACGCCGCAGACGCCGCAGACGCCGCAGACGCCCCCGCAGACGCCGCAGACGCCCCCGCAGACGCCCCTGCCGACGTCCCCGCCGACGCCCCTGCCGACGGGTGTCGCGAACACCCCACCCGTCGTTCGCACTCCGGCTCCCCGGCCGCCCTCCCCCGCCGAACAGCCCCAGCGCGGCACGGCCTCCCAGGAGCCGCAATACGCCTCCTCCACCTACCGGCCGCGTCCGGCGGATGCCACCCCCATGGGTGGCGAATCCCGGGCCACTCTGGCGGAGACCGGCAGTGGGACCATGCTGGCGACCTCGGGCGTCAGCGCCGCGCTCATCGTAGGAGGGATGATCCTGTACCGGCGAGGCCGAGCCCTGCACTTCAGGTGATCAGCCGGTGCCGGACGCCCGAGTGCCCGGCACCCGCAGCAGGCCAGTCGTAGCACCCTCGATGTGTCTGCCATGTGTGAGCAATCCACATGGCAGACCGTCAGTGACGTACCGGGGCCATCGCCCCGCTCCGCCCCCGCCGGCACCGTCTCGCCGACGCCCGAATCGCCCTCCTTCACGGCCCCGTGTCCGGCCGGCACCGTAATCCCGGTACTGGGTCGCCGCCGTGGAGGCCGGGTTGTGCGCGAAGCGTGCAGCCGGGCCGAGGCGGTAGGCCGTCATGGTTCGGCCATGCACAGCCGTCTCCGGTCACAGTCCACTGCCGTGGTTGTGCGCCGGGCGTTGTACCGCCTGCCGGCGTCCGTGGAGGCCGATTCATCGGCAGATCACTCCTCTGGCGGCACAACCTCCGCCGGGGCCGCGCGTTGACACAGCGTCGGGCATTCGCCCGGATGTTTGTGTCAACCCCAAGGAGCACCTCTCCATGTCGCGTATCGCGAAGGGCCTGGTCCTTACCTCCGTCGCCGCTGCGGCCGTTGCCGGCGCCGCCGGCATCGCCGCTGCCGACAGTGGCGCGAACGGTGGCGCCAGCAACTCCCCGGGCGTCCTGTCGGGCAATGTGATCCAGGTCCCTGTTCACGTCCCGATCAACGCCTGCGGCAACACCGTCGACGTCATCGGGCTGCTGAACCCGGCGTTCGGCAACATCTGCTCCAACAGCTGACGTCGCTTCGCACTCCATCGGCCGGCCGCACTCCCGCACGGGAGGGCGGCCGGTTCGCTTGTTCTGTGGCGTACTTGCGGTGCCTCGAATGGGCGGGTGGGGCGCCGGATCACCGGACCGGTCCGAGCGCAGCCATGCGGTATCCCATGCACCCGTCCCGGGTGCGGACGCGCTCCTGGCGCAGATCAAGAGCCTCGGCAACCTCGGCGGCGTGGCCACCCGGTCACCGGCCTGCTCAACACCGTGCTCAAGGCCGACAACGGCCGGCTCTCCACGACCGAGGCGACCAAGCTCATCGATGCCGTGAAGCAGGCCATCGCCGACGCGACCCCGAAGGACATCGCCGATCCGCAGCCCAAGGACGCCGTGAGCGCCGCCCTCGCCGCCCTGCAGAAGTCGCTGGAAGTCTCCTCGATGCCGTTACCTCCGGGGACGTCGGCAAGGTGGCCACGGCGGTCACCGGCGTGGTGACGGCCCTCGTCCACTATGTCGCCGCCACGCTGCTCGTCGGCGGCCTGCCCGCGCCCGACCTTCCCGGCCTGCCCGGTCTGCCGGTGCCGACGACGTAAGACATCACGGGAAGCGGTCGAACAGCCGTTGCGACGGAATATCCCAGCCGGCGCAACGGCTGTTCTCTTTTTCCGATCGGATGACGACTCCCGGGGTGCAGAAACTTCTGCACCCCGGGGTTTCCGTCCCGACCGGAGATCGTTGAGCACGGCGTCAGAAATCCCTGATGTGACATGAGTTGCAGAGGAAAGGAAGATGATGAAGTCCCTGAAGGCTGTTGCTGTCGTTGCCGGAACCATGGCCATCACCGGTGCCGCCGCACCCGCGTTCGCCTACGACGCCGCCGACGTGACGCCCACCAGCCTCAACGGCGCCGTCAACACGCTGACCCAGGGCCCCATCGACGTGATGCCGCTGCGGCACCAGTCGAGCGCGCTCGACACGGAGAACAAGGATTCCGTGCTCAACACGGTCAAAGGCGCGACCGGTGTGCTGAACCAGCACAACCCGTTGCTGGGCGGTCTGCCGTTGCAGAGCTGACCTTCCCGGGACGGCGTTCTAGGGGCGTCGAGGGGCGTCCCTCGTTCGTGTGGAGAGCGTTCGAGGCATCGTCCACCCGGGTGAGAAGACACCGAGCAGCTTTCGGGAGCGTCGATAGGGTCGCGCGGTGACCTCAACATCAAGCGAAACCCGTCCTCTGCGCCTCGCCGACCTGGGCACGCTCGTCGTACTGGCCTGGAGCGGCGAGGCACCCGGCGGAGATATGCCTTATCTGCTCGCCTACACCCTGGGCGACGGTGTGGGCGGCCCCGAGGCATCCTCCGTCGCTGTACGGCAGTTGCTGGAGAGCAACCGCCTGCCTGTGGGCGGCGACCTCCTCGACGGTGTTGCGAAGCCCGGCCTGCCGGTCAGCCTGCTGGTCGAGGCCGGGCAGGTGGTCGTCAACATGCCTCAGCTCACTGCCCAGTGCACCGCTCCGCCGCAGTGGCTGGAGGCGGTCGCCCAACGAGGCTTCGTCTACCTCGTGTTCACCACCCGTCCCTGGCCCGAGGCCGCACCGGGCAGACCCCTGGCCCCCGAGGCGCTGGCCGCGTTCGCGGGCGCCGATGAGACGCTGGAGAAGGCGGCGCACGTCGTCCTGCCGGCCCGGAGCCTGCGCGGCTGATGGTGAGAACCGCGGGCGCAGGCCGGAGGTTCGCCCTGCTGCTCGTACTCACGGGGGCGGCCGGGCTGCTCGCCTCCTGGGTCATCACCATCGACGAGTTCAAGCTGCTTCAGAATCCGAACTTCACACCCGGCTGCAGCCTGAACCCGGTGGTGTCCTGCGGCAGTGTGATGAAGAGTTCCCAGGCTTCGGTCTTCGGGTTCCCCAACCCGATGCTGGGCCTGGTGGCCTACGGCATCGTGATCTGCGTCGGCATGAGTCTGCTGGCCGGCGCGGTGTTCCCCCGCTGGTACTGGCTGACCTTCAATGCCGGGTGCCTGTTCGGGATCGGCTTCGTGTCGTGGCTGCAGTTCGAGTCGCTGTACCGGATCAACGCGCTGTGCCTGTGGTGCGCTCTGGCGTGGGCCGCCACGATCCTCTTGTTCTGGTACGTGATCTCGTTCAACGTACGGAACACGTTTCTGCCGGCGCCGCGCGCGCTGAGAGCGTTCTTCGACGAATTCACCTGGGTGCTGCCAGTGCTGCACATCGCAGTCGTCGGAATGCTCGTTCTGACGCGTTGGTGGGAATTCTGGACGAGTTGACGGATCCCGCCGTCGGGAATCGGGCATGGGGAAAACGGTCCGTGCCGCCTACCTGACAGGTGGGCGGCACGGACCGTTTTCAAGGGGAGGAACGTGCGGTCAGGGGAAGCAGGTTCCCTGGCGGCCGGACTCTTGGCCCGGGATCAGGGGGTCGGGGGCGTCGTCAGCTGGCAGACCGACGTTACGGAGACGGTCGCGGCATCGGGGCCAGGGTTGACGACGGTGACGGACCAGGACGTACCCGGCAAGCTCGACAGCGTCTGGACCTGACCCGTACCCGTCACCTGGAACGAACCGCCACTGACGGCCTCGAATGATGGCCCGACAAGGTCGGTGCACGACGGTCCGAGCAGCGTCACCGTGCTGCCGGCGGGCACATTCTGGGGGGCCGAGGCCAGCGTCGACGTCTGCGTGGGGCCGGACTGGCCGATGGGACCGGCCGCACCGGTGGGCCCGGTGGGGCCGGTGGTGCCGTTGGTGCCGTTGGTGCCGTTGAGTCCCTGCGGGCCGGTGGGGCCGGTGGGGCCGTCGAAGCCGTTGAGTCCCTGCGGGCCGGTCGCGCCGGTGGCGCCGTCGATGCCGTTGGTGCCGTTGAGTCCCTGCGGGCCGGTGGGGCCGGTGGGGCCGTCGAAGCCGTTGAGTCCCTGCGGGCCGGTCGCGCCGGTGGCGCCG
>NZ_JBIAQV010000010.1:153500-153994 GCF_042889305.1 Streptomyces sp. NPDC002619
GTCGATGCCGTTGGTGCCGTTGAGTCCCTGCGGGCCGGTGGGGCCGGTGGCGCCGTCCGTGCCGTCGATGCCGTTGGTGCCGTTGGTGCCGTTGAGTCCCTGCGGGCCGGTGGGGCCGGTGGCGCCGTCCGTGCCGTCGATGCCGTTGGTGCCGTTGATGCCGTTGAGTCCCTGCGGGCCGATGGGCCCGGTCGGGCCGAGGCCACCGGTGGCGCCGGTGGCGCCGAAGCCGTCGGCGCCTTCGATACCTTGCGGGCCGGTCGGGCCGGTGGCGCCGTCGACGCCGTTGGTGCCGTTGAGCCCCTGCGGGCCGGTCACGCCGGTCGGGCCGGTAAGGCCGTCGATGCCGTTGGTGCCGTTGAGTCCCTGCGGGCCGGTCGCGCCGGTCGGGCCGGTAAGGCCGTCGATGCCGTTGGTGCCGTTGATGCCGTTGAGTCCCTGCGGGCCGATGGGCCCGGTCGGGCCGAGGCCACCGGTGGCGCCGGTGGCGCCGA